>DATEQL010000927.1:0-8002 GCA_035272665.1 Allostellaceae bacterium | reverse complement strand
CGAGGAGGAGGAGGCGCTCGACCGTTTCGGCCGCAACCTCGGTATCGCCTTTCAGCTGGTCGATGACATGCTCGACTTCTCGGCGCGTCAGACCGAGCTCGGCAAGACCGTCGGCGACGATTTCCGCGACGGCAAGGTCACCCTGCCGATCCTCGTCGCGTTCGCCCGCGGCGACGAGGAGGAGCGCGCGTTCTGGCGCCGCACGATCGAAGAACAGGATCAGCGCGAGGGTGATCTCGAGCAGGCGATCCGCCTGGTCGAGCGGAGCGGCGCCCTCGCCGAGACCTTGTATCGCGCCCGCACCTATGCGGCGAATGCGATCGACGCGCTGTCGATGTTTCGCGACGGGGTCGAGCGGCGCGCGCTGATCGATGCCGCGGTCTTCGCCACCGAGCGAGGTTTTTGACGGGTTTCCGGCGGGCGAGCACCCATATCTGCATATATTGCCTGCGGGCGGCGTTGGCGCTATAGCTCGCGCCCGGTCGGCGGAGTGTAGCTCAGCCTGGTAGAGCACTGTCTTCGGGAGGCAGGGGCCGGAGGTTCGAATCCTCTCACTCCGACCATCGAATAACCTCAGCGAACGCCGAACTCGCTCGCATGATTTCGGGGTAGAGCAGCTCGACGGCACCGCGGCCGTTATGGGGGTCGGCCGCCGGCCGCCTCGGCTGCGGATGGACGATCCCCAGTCTTGGTGCGCCGAGAGCGGAGCCGTAGAGGACGCGGATGCGGTAGCGCTCGACCGCCGGCGGCAATTTGTCGAACGGGCGGCCGCCGCTGATCCAGGCATCCATGTGGCCCGGCCCCCAATTATACGCCGCCACCGCGTCGAGCCAGGTGCCGTATCGTCGGTACATGTGTGCCAGATAGGCGCGCCCGAGCGCCCGGTTCTCCTGCCCGTCAAAGCGGTCGCCGCCACCCACGTCGGAGGCGGCGGCCGCGGTCACCTGCATCGGGCCTTGCGGTCCATCCGGCTCGGCACGCCACATTTTCGGATCGGCCCCGTGACTGGATTCAGCGCCGTCGACGGCGAACGCCATACGGTCGAGGACGGCGGCCCCCCCGCGTTCGAGCGGCCCGATCGGCGTCGCGAGATCGCCGGGCCTGGGTGCCCCGGGAAGCGAGCCACCGCGCTCGCCGGCGGCGCTGTCACATACCGTGCTGAAATCGAGGATCAGCAAGGCTGCGCAAGCCGCAAACAGAGGGATCAGTGGGCTTCCGCTTGCTCGCGGCATCGACCGGCCTATTCCCAATAGGCCTGGACGATCGTGTTGTCGTCACCGAGGATCAGGTTGAGGCGGTTCGGATCGTGGGTGATGCCCCTGATGCCGCGCGACGGGATGATCCAGCGCAATACCTTGGGGAGATCCTCCTGACGGACGACCCCCGCTTGCCCCACCTGCGCCTGGCCGCGCTCGGCGAATTTCTTGCCGATGCAGTCCTTGCAGCTGTCGGCGGTGATATCAGCCTGCTTCAGGCCCGGGATCGGCTTGACTTCGATCGTGTTCTCCGAGGCGCGCACCCGCACGCCTTTGAACGGATGGTCCGGTTCGAGCACGAAGACCGCGCCGATCGGGACAAAGCCGTCTGCCGCCTGCGATTGCAGCGGCGAGGTTGCGATGAATTGCAGGTCGAGGACATCGTCGAAGGGCTTGCCGGCGAATGTCGGCACCAGTTCCGGGTCACTCCAACCCTGCGAACTCGCCAACCCGGTCACCCGCACGATGTCGAGCCTCGGATCAGTGGTGGTCCGCAAGATCTCGACGCTGGTGACGTATAGCACCGGCAGCTCGGATGCCGCCTCGGCTTCAGGCCCGGCGGCGGGGACCTCCGCCGGCTCGGACCCCGGAGCAGCATATTGTGGCGGCGGGCCGCCGACGCTCGGCCGCGCCGCCGTGGCCTGCGCGAAAGCGAGCCCGACCACGCTACCCTGCATCGCGGCAGCGATCGCGAAAGCGGCCAACCGGCGAGATGTGTTATTCATGCTGTCCTCCGAAGCGACTGAACTCATCCGCAAACGCCGGTCTCAGCGCTCTCCCGGTTCAATCCGGCCGGCGGCACCCGCTCGAGCGCATCGAGCACGAGATCGGTCGCCTGCATCTTGGTCAGACGGCAATAGGTCGTCTCAGTGCTGATAAAGCTCCCGTTTTCGGCGAGCTTGTTGACCGGTTCGCCCCCGCCGCACACGCTGAAATAGGCGCAGCGCTCCCGGCACATCTCGACACCCGCCTGGATGTCCGCAAGCATCTTCCCGAAATTGGGTCGCCACGGCAACTCGATGAGGGCGTCGCGATTGACGTTCCCCAGAAGAAAATCTTCGTAAGCCGCGTCCTTCAGCCCAAGCAGCTCGGGCGAAAACGTCGAGATGTTGCCGGCCCAATCCATGCTGGTGATCGCAAAGGGCTCAACCAGCTGGTTGTGGAACGGAGCGTCCGCGGGGCGGATAACCTGCTGTATTGCGTGCTCGATTTCACGAATGAAGGTGATCTTGCCGGGAGCGGCGGCGGACAATCGCCAGAATTCGCTCAGAAACCGATAATAGGCGGCCTCGACCCCGATTTCGCCGAAAGAATCGGAGACATGATCCCCCTCGGATTCCTCGACATTGAAGCACACCTGCTCGATCCCCTCCTCGACATAGAAATCGAACATCTCACGGGGTGCGGCCATACTGGCTGTCGACAGCACCGAGATCACGTGAAACGGAACCTCATGCCGGCGCAACAGTCGGATGCCGGCGATAGTCCTGTCGAAGGTGCCCCGGCCCGCGCGGGTCAACCGGTTGCGGTCGTGAAAATGCTTCGGGCCGTCGATGCTGACCCCGACACCGATCCGCTCGTCGGCGAAGAACCCACACCATGCCTCGTCGATCAGGGTCCCGTTGGTCTGCAACGAATGCGCCACTACGACTTCCGCGGGTTTCAGCCGATCGATCATGCGGAACGCATCGCGATAGAAGTCGATCGGCAGAACCATTGGCTCGCCGGCATGCCAGACGACCGACAGGGTTTCGTTGACCCAGCCCGAGGCGAAGACCTGGAAGAAAAGATTGTGCAGTGTTTGTCGCGCGACGACCGCCTTCGAGTTCCGATCTGGAAGATAACAATAACGACAATCGATGTTGCAGAACGGCGTGGGCTGGACGACCAGCAGATCTATCCTGGGCACGAGGCGGCTCGTCGTGCGATCCCGCGCAGGCCGATCACCAATTACGCCAAAAATTATTCCAGGGGTTCCAATTGCGCCAATTGTTCCAGTTGGGCCAACCCGAGCGCCGAGGACCCCAGCCCCCGTTGCGCCACCAGTTTCCCCAGGCGAGATGGAGATTGTCGTGGTCGGGCTTCGCCTCCGGCCCGGCGACCGCGGAAAACGCCTCGCGAATGGCAGCCAGCCGTTCGGAGACCCCGGCCCCCTCGGCGGCCGAAGGTTGCGAGCCCAGCGGATGCTCATTGCCGACGCTCGGCGCCGTCGAGGCGAGCAAGAGCGAGACGCCGGCGGCTCCGGCGGGTACGATGCCGGACAAGATCTTGAGGTATTTCTCCCGCAGCGACATCAGAACCACCCCTCATCGACACGGGTGCTTCTATAGCAAGGGACGATCTCGACGGTCAAATTTGCGGAGCGCAGCTACAAAGCAATCTAGCGCCGCGTCTTCCCAAGGCGGCGCTGCCGATTTCCTGCGCCTGCAATCTTGAATTGCATCGATAGTTGCCGGTAGCTGCACCTGCAGCAAATCTGCAGCAAAAGCTCCCGTATTGGTTGAACCACCGGTCGGGCGCAGCGGTCGGTCTTGGCCGCGTCGCAGCCGCCGGTCTTCCCTCCCCGCTTGCTACGAACCGCAATCATCAGTTTCCTCGCAATCGCCAGTTTCTTCATAATCTTCCCCGTAGGAATTTTCCTCGGAATTGTCTTCGTCATAATTCCCGCCGTCAAAATCTGCATTAGATTGAAACGAGAGCCCTCCTTCTAGGTTGTTTCGATCGCCCGCACGAAGGTATCGACCACCCCCGCGATCGTCTCCGCCTCGCCCGGCGCGATCTCGCCTCGGGCGAGCGCCGAGGTGACCGCGTTCATCGCTCGAGAGACGTCGTGAGATGACGGCCCGCAGCTCTCTCCCGTGAGGGCGGCCTCGATCGGCGGCAGACGGAACTTGGTCGGCGGCCGCCGGGGTTGCCCGATCGGCCCTTTTCGAACGGCCGCCCGCGCATCCGCGCGGTCGGTTTTGGTGAAATGTCGTCACTCAACGTAACCTCCTTTGTTCAACCGGCAGCAGCACTCCACGCGCCGCGATCACCGGAGCATTGGAATGGCTATATAGGCAATCCACATGATTGTGTCAATCGCAATGATGCCTAAACCGGTTGATCGATCGGTTCAGTCTCGGACATTGTGACGGGCTATGCTCGTCGCTTACCTAATCGCCGAATGCCGTGCGGCAGTGTCCGCCGCGGCGCGACTTAGGGATTTAGTGGTTGATGGTGTGACAAACCACAAATAATCGTATTCGCCCAGCTGAGACTCCTACGTAGGGATTACGTAACAGCGCTGGTTCTCCGCCTAACCGCTAATGATTTTGCTAAGTCTTGCAGCGGCGTTGTGACAATAAAGAGCATTTTCAGCAGGGGCGAGACGGCCTCTTTGAGCAGGACCTACACCTTCGTCTCGTCTCGTTTCCTGCCAGTGGTTATGATTTTTTGCCGTTTATCTATGCGCGCTGAACCTCCATATGCAGGCGGAGCGCGCTAAGGAGGGTGAGCAAATGGAACTCTATCTAACTCTTGTTGCTGTTGCCGCGCTCGTCGCTGCACTCGCTATCGCGCCCTTTACCCGCCTGACGGGTGGTTAGCCGCTGAAGGAAAGCGACAATGTCGCCGGGACAGATCGCGTCCAGATTGATCTCGGCATCGCCGAAGCGGAAGTCGAGGAACCGATCGGCGAAACGCCAGCAGTGGCCGATCGTTCGCTCGCTCAATCCTCGTTGGCGACGAAGATAATCCTCGTAGTTACGCCGCAACGCGGTGCGGACCAGTTCTCTTGGCGTCGCCGGTGCCGGCGGCTTAACCGCGCCGAGCCCGGCAAGGTAACCGGCGAAGCGGCGGACGACGAACACAGCGTACTCGCGTCGATCACCGTGCCAATCCGCCCGCAACACCAGTTGGGCCGCAATCTCGGGCGTCAGCTGGTCAAGCGCCAAACCGCGGCTGACCATGAGTTGGCTCAGCCTGCGGATCGAACGCTTGTACAGATTGATCGTCTCCCGACCGTAGTTTAATCGCTCCAGCTCGACGTAAAATTGTCCGACGAGATCGTCGGGCAACCCGCCTGTCATTCGTGCCCTTGTTGAGTTGGTCATATCCCCGCTCCTTTCCGTTGGGAGAAGCGAGGGTTGGGCATCCGGTCAGCGGGAGCACCTGCCCAATGGCAAATTCCGACCGATACCGGACCCTCAGCCTGTGGGGCCGACCGCTCTTCATGCCCCATTTCCGCCATTGGCTAACGCCGGCCGCATCGCAGTTTTTGGTCAAGCCGATCATCGAGGCGCTTAGCCTTCATGCTGATTGCGGCCTGCGAAGGGTTTCGAGCGCCTCGATGGCCCTGGCGAAGCTCTGAAGGTCGGCCACGAGAACGAAGGTCTGTACGGCGTCCAACCTTGTCATTAAGCCGCATTTACGTTGCTCCCCACACTGCAACACTGGGATCTATCAGGCGACAATATCGCCGGCCGGTCGCCGCGCTCGTCTACCAGCGCGACAAGCATCTTATCAATTTGTTCATCCGCCGGCGGAAGCTCCGGCACGCGTTGATACAGGTCCTCACCGATCAGCGCGCGGGCGAGCATCAGCTCGGTCGCCGCCGCCTGGTACACCGGACAATCGCACGGTGCGCCGCCCGCGACCCCGCCGCTGCCGCGTCGAGATCGCCGTCGAGATCGGCCTGTAAGAGCAGGACCTTGTCGCTTTCGGTCGCGGCAGCCTAGTAACAAATCCGTGAGCGGTAACAAAACCGTGAGCGGCGGCGATTGAGCCGGAATAACTCACCCTCATGTCGAGTCTCTACTGCGCGTCCCGGCAGTGGCCAGTTGCTACTTTCACTGCCCCGACGAACGGTTCCACGCGAATCGTGCGCAATGTATTTGTAATCAAGGAGTCGCACTATGAGGAACGGCAATCCGAACGCCAAGAACCGGCGTTCTTTTCTGCAAGCCAGTCTCGCTACGGCAGGCGCTATCGCTGGCGCTGCGGTCCTGGGCGCACCCAACCTATTCGCACAAACTTCGCCGTCAACGTCGGCGCAAAGCTCGATCTTCGCATCTTTAGAGCGGCTTACGACCGGCGACGTTGCAATCCTCAAGTTCCTGGCGGCAGCGGAGCTGATCGAGTCCGACCTTTGGACGCAATATGCGGAATTGGGGGGTATCGGCGACGATCCACCGATTGAGGTAGACCCGAACGAACCGTTGAACCCCTATCAGACGGCCCTGTCGAACCTCGATACCGACGGCCCGCAATATATCGCCAGCAACACGCTGGATGAGGTGAGCCATGCCACCTTTCTCAATGCGTATTTGGCTTATAAGGGCGAGGAACAAGTCAACTTCGACGCGTTCCGCACACTCCAAGGAAGCACGGCGACGGGATCTTCGAACATCGGCCGCCTCACCAACCTGATGCATCTCAACGTCGACACCAGCTGGTACGTTCGTTACCGCAGCACGACAAACCCCGACTTTGGCGCCACATTTCCGCAGGCGGTTACCATCACCAACCGGACCGCGATCCCCGTCAACAATACAGATTTGAATGGTACTGCCGCCCACCTTCAAGTCATCGCCAACACGGCAGCGTTCCACTTCGGATATATCGAACAAGGCGGCTCGAGCCTGTATCAGGCGATGAGCCAGAAAGTCAGCAGTCTCGAAGTGCTGAAAATCACGCTGGGAATTGGCGGGGACGAGATCGCCCACTTTCTCGAATGGGTCGATTTTGCGGGCAACGGCGTGCAGGCGACGGTAGCACCGGTGTCCGACGGCGGGCTGACGTTTCCTGATTTTTTCGCCAACCCGCCGCTGCAGCCGCCCAGCCTGGTTCAGCCCAGCCTGATCTTCCCGGTTCCTTGCGAATTCATCAGCCCGGATTTGCCGTTCTGCGCAGTAATTCGGCCGAGCGATGACCGATTTGCCGGCGCCGTAGCGACCATCCAATCGTTCACCGCTGATGGACTGTTTGTCGGGCAGACACCGCGGTTCCTTCAGCAACTGAACCACCTGGCGCAAGAGGCGGACGCGGCAACACGCCAGGTCCTTATCTAGTCTCGCGGGCCTCTTGCGAGGCCATCTATTGCCGGCTCCCACATCGATAAAAGCGATTTTGCCATGGACGCCACGGCAATAGGCCGAGCCTCGCTCAGCGAACGCACGGTGCTTGCCGGCCGAGAGGTGTTTCTCGGCCGGCGGCGCGGCCCGCTCGCCATCTTGCCGTTTGCCGGCCCCGCGGTGATCGCCTCGATCGCCTACATGGATCCGGGAAATTTTGCAACGAACATTCAGGCCGGCGCGGGATACGGCTATAAACTTCTTTGGGTCGCGCTTTCCGCCAATTTCGTCGCGATGCTGTTCCAGGCGCTCTCGGCCAAGATCGGCATCGCCACCGGACGAAACCTCGCCGAACTGTGCCGCGAGTATTTCGCGCCGCCCGTCGTCTACGCCCTGTGGGCGGCGAGCGAAATCGCGGCTATGGCGACTGAGCTGGCGGAGCTTCTCGGCGCGAGCCTCGGGCTCACATTGCTGTGCGGCATACCCATGCTCGCCAGCATGCTCCTCGTCGCGGTCGCCACCTATGCGGCACTGCGGTTGCAGCGCTCGGGCTTCCGGCCAGTCGAAATCCTGATCGGCTGCTGTGTCGGTGTGATCGTCGCGAGTTACCTGACCGAGCTGGTGATCGCACCACCGCACTGGGGCGGGGTTGCAGCCGGCATGTTCGTTCCGCGTTTGCAGGGGATGGGCAGC
>DATEQL010000926.1:0-16101 GCA_035272665.1 Allostellaceae bacterium | reverse complement strand
TCCTGGCACGGCGAAACCGAGGCCGGCCTGCATCCGGCGACCGGCGGTTCGGGCGCGCTGGCGTGCTCGGCCGACATGCTGCTGGAGGCGCTGGTCGCCTGCGCCGGCGTCACGCTCCGCGCGGTCGCCACCGCGCTCGATATCGAGCTGCGCGGCGGCTCGATCAGCGCCGAGGGCGATCTCGATTTTCGCGGGACGCTGGGCGTCAGCCGAGAGGCGCCGGTCGGCTTTCGCGACATTCGCTTGCGCTTCGATCTCGAGACCGACGCACCGGCCGATAAGCTCGAAAGCCTAATCAAGCTCACCGAGCGCTACTGCGTCGTTTATCAGACCTTGCAGACGCCGGCCAAGCTCGCCCTATCAGTGCGGACGACGCCATAAGCTCGGTTCCCGCGACAATTATGCGTGAGCGCGTTGCGGCGTCAGCTCAGTCGCGCGTTGGGTTCGCGAGCCGAAGTCCGCGCTCGGCGCAATAACGATCGACGGCGCGCCGGACGCGTCGGCGAGCGCCACGTAGGTATCGGGCCTCAGGGGATAGAGCGCGTTGCGCGCGAGGCCCGCCACCTCATGCTGTGCCTGCCAGGCGAACTCCTGCAGCTCGACGTTGAGATCTGCGCACCATTTGGCGAGCTCGGGCCTCGCCGCGCCATAGACGTGAACCTGCCAAACCATCGCCGAGGGGGAGGCGAAATTGTCCGTGCCTTCGCTCCGCACCCACGGCAGCCGATCGCCGCCACGCACGTGACCCGGCGGAGCCGGCGCTGAGCGGCATTCTGCGATAGTTGCGGCTGCGAGACCGTTCGAAAGATGTAGTCGCGAACCGTCTCGCGCGCGACGACCTTCGGGAAGACCGCCGGTACGACGCGCGTGCGGATGATGTCGGCGATCCGCCCTTCGGCGGTAGCGAGGCTGAACACGCGATCGGTGAGTCGCTTGGCGAAGTCGATACGCTCGGTCTCCTAGGTGTCCAGCAGGCTGTCCGGCCCACGGCCGGCCAGCACCGCTGCCAATTTCCAGGCCAGATTGACGGCATCGCCGATGCCCGTGTTCATGCCCTGGCCGCCGGCAGGGCTATGGATATGCGCGGCGTCGCCGAGCAGAAAGGCGCGACCCTTGCGGAAGTGCGCCGTCACCCGATGATGCACGCGATAGGTCGAGAACCAATTCACCTTCTTGACCCGGACCTTGAGGTGATCGATCGCCCGGCGGCTGACGTCCTCGAACTTGAGCGTCTCGGCATGATCGGCGAGTTCGTCCCGTACGATTCCAATGAGACAAGCCCGGCCTTCGCCGGCCGACGGGAAGACGGCGAGGAAGTCGGCTTCATCGAGGTCCGCGTGCAGCTCGCCTTCGATCGAGGGTCCGGCCGCCTCGACGTCGGCGACATAGAAGACCTGGCGATAGGTCCCGCCGCCAAAGCCGGCGCCGGGAGTCTCGCGACCAGCGAGCGCGCGCCGTCGCAGCCGGCAAAGGCCTGGAAGGCCCTTTCACCTTAGGTTAAGTTTATGACAGCGAGTGGTGCAAAGCCACGTAATCGGGAGGGACGAAGCTATGCGGTGTCGCATTCACCCGATGGTGCCGGCGGTTCTCGGCTTGGTCTGGCTTTCGGCGATGGCGGCCAAGGCGGCCGATCCGGATATCGATCGACTGCTGCAGAGCCCGGTCGGCAAGGATTGGGTCACCAACGGCGGCAACCTGACCAACCAGCGCTACTCGACGTCGAGGCAGATCGACACGACCAACGTCAAGCAGCTCAAGGGAGCCTGGATGACCCGTCTCAAGGGCTCCGGCTTCGGCGGCAAGTACTCGGCCGAGGCGACGCCGCTCGTCAAGGACGGGATCATGTACATGGTCACCGGCAACGACGACGCCTTCGCGCTCAATGCCAAAACCGGCGAGATTCTGTGGGAGCGCTGGTCCGGCCTAGACCAGAAGATCTCGACCGTATGCTGCGGGTGGCTCAACCGCGGCCTGGCGATGGGCGAGGGTATGGTGTTCCTCGGCCAGCTCGATGCCAATGTCATGGCGCTCGACATCAAGACCGGCAAAGAGGTGTGGAAGACGCCGATCGAGGACTGGCGCAACGGCTACGGCGTTGCCAGCGCGCCGCTCTACTACGAGGGCATCGTCTATAGTGGCAATACGGGCGGAGAATTCGGCGTTCGCAGCCGGCTGACCGCGTTCGATGCCAAAACCGGCAAGGTCCTGTGGCGTTGGTATGCCCTGCCCGGCCCGGGCGAGGTCGGCAGCGAGACCTGGCCGGCCGGCACTGATCATGCGATGCGCGGCGGCGCGTCGATCTGGAACACTCCAGCGCTCGACCCGCAGCTCGGCCTCATTTACTTCGCCACTGGCAATTGCGGGCCAGATTATGATGGGTCGACCCGTGAAGGCGATAATCTGTTCTGCGCTTCGATCGTCGCGCTGAAAGCCAAGACCGGAGAATACGCCTGGCACTTCCAAGAGGTGCATCACGACATCTGGGACTATGATGCGGCAAGCCCGGTCGTGCTGTTCGACACTGTAATCAACGGACAGCCGCGCAAGGGGCTTGCCGAGGCCGGCCGCACAGGTTGGGTGTACATTCTCGACCGCACGAACGGCAAACCGCTGATCGGCATCGAGGAGCGTCCGGTGCAGCAGGAGCCCCGGCAAAAGACGGCCAAGACCCAGCCTTATCCGATCGGTGATGCGATCGTACCGCAATGCGCCCAGCCAATGGAGGGTTATGAAAAGGCTGGCTGCATCTTCGAGGCGTTTTGGGACGAGCCCGTATTGATACAGCCATCGGGGCAGGGCGGGACCAACTGGTCGCCGATGCCGTACAGCCCCGACACGGGTTTTCTCTATGTTCCGGGAACAATCAGGACGAGTACATTCTCGCGAGTTCCCAGCCAATACACTACAGGGCTGCGTTACACGAATGGCACTCAGGCGCCGCCAATCGGCTCGCCATTGAGCGGCACCTTCACCGCGATCGAGAGTCATACCAATAAGATCGCGTGGCAGCACCAGATGCCTTATCGAATGGGGGGCGGAGGCGGCTCGACGGTGACCGCTGGGGGTCTTCTGCTGCGCGGTGAGCCCGACGGCAACTTCGTCGCGGTCGACGCCAAGACCGGGGATCTACTGTGGAAATTTCAGACCGGGTTTGGGGCCGACGCTCCGGCGACGGTTTACGAGGTCGATGGTGATCAGTACATCGCCATCGCCGCCGGCGGCAACTCGGTCCAGGGGAGCGCCTACGGTGACGCAGTCTGGGCCTTTTCGCTGAAAGGACAGCTCGGACCGTTGTGGCCGCCGCCACCCCCGGAGACTGTTGCCGGGCCCGGCGGCGCGATCGCCGAGGGGGTCGACAAAGTCAAAATCGGCGATCGAAACGTCGAATATAGTTACTTTCCGGCCCGCACCCGGGTTAAGGCCGGAACCGCTGTGACTTTTACCAATGTTGGTGATGTCCCGCATACAGCTACGGCCTTCGACAAGGGCAAAGTCGGCAACTGGGACACCGACGCACTGGCTAAGGGTGAATCAAAAACAATAACCTTCACAGACCCCGGCGCTTACTTCTACATCTGCACACCGCACCCGTGGATGTACGGGCAAGTCATCGTCGAATAGTACGCTGCGCCTGACACTGACCACCATAGGGGATGGAAAATTTCCGAGGCCGCGGTTCAGCAGTTGAGATAGGCGCGGTCGTTGCGGGCGAACACCTCGTTGAAATCGGCGACGACCGCGCGCGAGCCTTTCGGATGGGACCAGATCGCGCCGATGACCGCGAGAAGATCGGCGCCGGATTCGACCAGCGGCCCACAATTCTGTTGGGTGATGCCGACGCGCCAGCGGTAACACCGACGTCTCGGGCGCGTAGTTCTCCTGCGCGATTGACGTCTTCACTTTGGCCGACCGGCGGCGGCGGCGGCGCTGAGCCGATATGACTACCTCAACCCGGCTCATCGTCCCAGTGATCGAGGACACATCCTGTCCAGTCCTTTGGCCGCTCCTTCAACTTCGGTCTGGCGGGTTAGTGACCTCACATGTCGTGGGGACCGGGGGGACATAAAGGTTGTCCCTTTAGGTACCCCGCACACAGTCTCGCATCTCACTCCCTTCCTCGTTTGGAAAAAAAGAGAGGGCGCCGCCCCGCCCGCCTCGCTCACCGTATGGCCAAGCTCGGCGACGATGCCTATATGCCCGCGCGGCGCGGGCGCCGCTTGCGAAGCGGATCGGAACGCCTGCCGGGCGTTTGGGGTTCGAGTCCCCCACCTTATCGAAACGGCGGTGCCTTTGCACCGCCGTTTCTCGCTTCAGCGCAGTGTACTGTCGAGTATGCCTCAATGCCGAAGCCCGACCTGCTCACGCCGATACGGCCGCTAAAAGATCTCCACCCGCAATTTGTTGCGGTGATGAGGAACGATACCTACGAGCCGGCGAGGGGTATGCTGCGCGAGGTCTGTGCGGAGTTTCCCGATCCCGACGGCAATTTCGTCGAACAGTTCCAGACGAGCGGCTTCGACTCCCGCACCTTCGAGCTGTCCCTGCTCGCGATGTTCAGGGATCTCGACCATCGCGTCGGGCGCGAGCCGCGCCTCGATTTTATCCTCACGCGGGAAGGCCAGACCGCCTGCGTCGAAGCAGGCATCGCCTCGCCGCCAACCAATGACGGGATCCGGCCCTACACGCATGACGCACCAACCTCCACACCGGAGGAGCTGCAAGAATACCGCGAACAGGAAATGGTCATCCGGCTCGGCAGCTCTCTCTTTAGCAAGCTGCAAAAGAAGTACTGGAACCTCCCGCAAGCCCAGGCAGGCCACTTATATTCGCCATACAAAATTTCCATGCCGGAGGGCTTCATTTCGCCGACTCGACGCTGTTTGGCCTAGCTTCATACTGGTATAACGATGCTGACGGCAAGTTACTCATCTCACATGCGCCGATCGAAAAGCACAAGTTCGGGACGAAGGAAATTCCGTCCGGTTTCTTTGCTCAGCCCACCGCCGAAAACGTGTCGGCGGTCCTCTACTGTAACAGCGGGACGATTCCGAAATTCAACCGGATGGGGCATCAGGGCGCCTACAGCAACAATAAAGTCCGGATGATTCGCTGGGGCACCTCCTACCGTTACGACCCGAATTCGACGTCGCCGAAAATGTTCCTCTATGAGGTCGGCGACCCTTCGCAGGGGCTCGAATCCTGGCGCGAGGGTACGGTCCTGATTCACAACCCGCGCGCCCGGCACCCTGTGACAGCGGCTGGCTGGGTGCCTCAGTCGAGGAATGCTTTGAGGACGGTCGAATCGTGTCGGAATTTGCCGAGCCGTTTCATCCTTACCGATCGACGACGGTCAATTTTCCTGGAGACACGTCGACTTCTTTCATTCGGCCGCGCATGGACGAATTTGTTCGTCGTGTCTTTGAGCAATACCCCGCATTGAGGCCAGACCCTGAGCCCCCCACGCCCTCCATTTCCTGAGCGCCAAATCCGTGAGCTGACAGACGCCGAGCCGTCCTGCCTTTCCTTCGCGGATGTCCGGACAGAAACAGCCAAATCGAAGGATCGCTCGCCGTTAGAATGCGCGGCCGAAGCGGGCAAAGACCTCGTTGAATTCGGCGACCGACGCGCGCGGGCCCTTCGGATGGGACCAGATTGCGCCAATGACCGCGAGAAAATCGGCGCCGGCTTCGACGAGCGGCGCACAATTTTGTTGCGTGATGCCGCCGATCGCGCAGCACGGCACGATCGTCGTCTCACTCCAGTCTTGCAGCAGTTCCGGGGTCGCTCGGTACTTGGTCGCGGTCTTGGTCATGCTCGGGAAGAACGCGCCAAAGGCGACATAGTCGGCGCCAGCCTCGGCGGCGGTGATGGCGCGGTCGCGGCTGGCACCGCAGGTCACCCCGACGATACGGTCCGGACCCAACAGCCGCCGCGCTTCGGCGTAGGGCGAGTCCTCTTCTCCGACATGCACTCCGTCGCAATCGAGTTCGGCGGCGAGATCGGGGCGGTCGTTCATGATGAACGCGACATCGTGATCCTGGGCGATCGGCTGCAGGATCCGTGCGGCGCGGCGGATCGCGTCGTCGTCGATGTCCTTCAAGCGCAATTGCAGGCAAGCGACGTCGCCGCCGACGAGGGCCTCCTCAAGCTCCTTGCCAAACCGGTCGGGGTCGAGCGCGGGCGGCGTGATCAGGTAGAGCCGTGTCGTTGCCCGCGTCTCATCACTCACAAGGAGACCCAAATCGAAACTCTAAATATCAGTGGCCAGCCAGCGTCATTCCCGCGGACGCGGGAATCCAGGGCGCCAGCGTTCTCCAGATCCCCCTGGACCCCCGCTTTCGCGGGGGTGACGAATACCGCGTTGATGTTGCGCACGCCATACGCCATTACGGGCGAACACTCAGCAATGGTTCAGTCTTTCCCCTTATAGATCTTGACGATCTTCGACAGCATTTCGATCGCGTCCTTCTTCGGCCGTTGGAAGGTGTTGCGGCCGATGATCGAGCCGTTGCCGCCGCCGTCGCGCACCGCGCGCACCTCGGCGAAGACACCGTCGAGGTCCTTGGCCTCGCCGCCCGAGAAGACGACGATGCGCCGGCCATTGAAGGCCGATTGCACGACATGGCGGATGCGCGCGGCCGGGGTCGAGATGTCGATGTCGCGGTCCTCGTAGACCTTCTTCGCCGCGGCGAGTTCGAGATGCGCCGAGGGCGGCTTGACCTTGATGATATGGGCGCCGAGTTGGGCGGCGATCTGTGCCGCGTAGGCGCAGATGTCGATCGCGGTCTCACCTTCGCGACAGGTTGCCGCCGCGCGGATAGGACCAGATCACGACAGCGAGACCATAAGACTTCGCCTCGGCCGCCATCTCGGCGATGTCGCGCATCTGGTCATAGGCCGCATCCGAGCCCGGATAGATCGTGTAGCCGTCGCCGCGCAACCGAGCCGCAGCGCATCCTTGACATTGGCTGTGACCGCCTGGCTGGCATTTTCCTTGAAGCGCGACATGCTGTTGGCGTTGTTGAGCTTCAGGATTGTCGGGATCCGCCCGGCAAAGGTGTCGGCCCCGGCTTCGAGAAAGCCGAGCGGTGCGGCATAAGCCGAAAGCCCGGCGTCGAGCGCCAGCTGATAATGGTAATGCGGATCGTAGGCCGGCGGGTTCGGCGCAAAGCTGCGCGCCGGCCCGTGCTCGACGCCCTGATCGACCGGCAGGATCAACAGCCTTCCGGTACCGCCGAGCTTCCCTTGCAACAGTATGCGGGCGAGGTTCGCCTTGGTCCCGGGATTGTCGCTCTCGTAGAAGCTCAGGATCTTTTTGACGGGTTCGGAGAGTTCTTCCATCGGCTGTTCCTTCCTGGCGGTAGGTGCGCCACATCCGGCAAACGCCCGATCTCCTCTTTTAGCAAAACCGGCGATCTCGGGCGAGCAGATCGACGCAGCCGGCGGCCCGATGCGAAATTTTCGTGCTCCGCGGTCGCGTTCAAAATAAGCTGAAACTATTCACCATTTCGGGAACATCCCTATGCCTCGAGAAGTGGTAGCCGAACTCGCCCCGACCGGCGTGCTGCGCGCGGCGATCAATATGAGCAATTTCCTGCTGGTCACCGGCAAATCGCCGTCCGGTGATCCGACCGGCGTCTCCCCCCACATGGCGGCGGCGATCGCTGCCCGGCTCGGGGTGCCGGTGAAGTATCTTCCTTATGCACGTCCGGGCGAGATCGCCGACGACGCGGAGAAGGGGCTGTGGGATATCGGCCTGATCGGCGCCGAGCCGCAGCGCGCCGCGGTGATCGACTTCACCGCCGCTTATTGCGAGATTGAGGCGACCTACCTTGTGCCCGCAGGCTCGCCGATCACGTCGATCGCCGAGGTCGACCAGCCCGGAAAACGGTGCGCCGTCACCGCGCGCAGCGCCTACGGGCTCTGGCTCGAAAACAATTTCAAGAAGGGTCAGCTGGTGCAGTTCGACAGCGCCGACGCGGCGCTCAAGGCGTTCGACGGCGAGAAGATGGACGCCTATGCCGGGCTGCGTCCCGGCCTGTTGGACGTCGCCAAGGCGCGTCCCGGCTCGCGCATCCTCGACGGCCAGTTCGCCGCGGTGCAGCAGGCTGTCGGCACTCCGAAAAAGAACGCCGCCAGTTTCGCGTTTCTAAAAGCGTTCGTCGAAGAAGCCAAGCAAACCGGGATCGTTGCCAGCTTCATCGAGCGCGAAGGCGTCGTCGGGCGCCTGTCGGTGGCACCCCCGGGCTGAAAAGCAGAAGGAACCCAGGCAATGGCGGTATCGGATGTAAAGGCCCTCACCTTCGACGTGTTCGGCACGGTGGTAAACTGGCGCGACGGCATCGCCCGCGAGGCAAAGGCGTTTCTCGGGCCGAAGGGCTACAACAAGGATTGGCACGTCTTTGCCGATAAGTGGCGGGAGCGCTACCAGCCGGCGATGGCCAAGGTACGCAACGGCGAACGCCCATGGGCAAGGCTCGACGATCTGCACCGCGAGAATCTGGTCGAGCTGCTGAAGGAGTCCGAGATATCGGGCCTCAGCGAAGCCGACATCGACCATCTCAACCGCGCCTGGCACCGCCTCGACGGCTGGCCGGACACCGTCGAAGGTCTGACCCGCCTCAAGCGAAAATTTATTCTCGTGACCTTGTCGAACGGCAATGTCGCACTGATGGTGAACATGGCGAAATACGCCGGCCTGCCGTGGGATGCTATCCTCGGTGCCGAAGTCGCGCATGCCTACAAGCCGCAGGCCGAGGCTTATGACCGGACCGCCGCGTTTCTCGACCTGAAGCCGGCCCAATGCATGATGGTGGCGGCGCACAATGGCGACCTCGTGGCGGCGCGCAGTCGCGGTTTCCATACCGCGTTTGTCAGCCGGCCGCTCGAGCACGGCCCGAACAAGACCAGAGACGTCAAAGCCGAGCACGAATTCGACATCATCGCCGACGATTTCATCGACCTCGCCGCCAAGCTCGGCTGCTGACGCGAACGCGCGCTGGGCGCGGCCCGTTTACCGGTACCGGTCGCCGAGGATGGACCGGACCGGTTTCCTCCGGCTTCACCTCAGATCGGGAGACAACGATGCCGAAACGATGTGCGCCTGCGCTCCTCGCCGTCCTTGTCGCGACGGGTGCGCTTGTTGTCGGCGCGGGCGCGGTCCTCGCGCAAGCAACGGCGCCGAGTCTGCCCGCCGCGCCGCAACCCACACCTCGGCTGCCGCAGGGCTCACCGGGTGGCTCGAGCAATTACGTCGTGAGTGCCGCCGCCAACGAGCACGGATCCTTTCTTTGGGTCGTGGACAGCATCCAGCATATCGTCACGCTGTGCGAGAAGGCGGACACCAAAGACTTCGCTTGCACCAAAAAACCGCTGCCTTGACCCGCGCCGTTAACGCTTGGGGGACCCCGCTTGGTCGACGAGAAGATCGGCGCAACGCTGCTCGAGGACTTCCGGGGACGCGAAGAAATCATCGCATAGATC
This sequence comes from Allostellaceae bacterium, assembly GCA_035272665.1. Taxonomy (GTDB): domain Bacteria; phylum Pseudomonadota; class Alphaproteobacteria; order ATCC43930; family CGMCC-115725; genus AP-15. The sequence continues at coordinate 6,618 of DATEQL010000926.1, read as the reverse complement.
GAGCGCGGGCGCTGGACGGTCCGTCACGAGCCTTACACCGTGTTGGCGGGCCATATCGGCGAGGCGGCGGGCGACACCCGCTCGGCCGGTGAACACCACGCCCTCGACCTCCGAACGGATCGCTGCCAGCGCGGCGCCGACATCGTCACCGCAATCGAGAAGGGCTGAACAGCGGGCCTCGGGAACCGCTTCGCGCGCGGCGCGGACGAGCGCCCCAAACCAGCCCGGCCCCGCATAGCTGCCGGCCCCCGGTGCGCTGGCGAGCAGAACCGACCGGCCAGCTTTCGCCGACGCCGTCAGCGCGGCGGTCGCGTGACCCAGAGAATGGATGATGATTACCGGAGCTTCCCTGTCACGAGATTGCTTCCCCCGGGAACGGCGCGGAAGCGCTGGCCGTCCGGGGGTCGCAATGACACTGGAGCCTGTCATTGCGAAACGATGCGACGAAGCAATCTCGGTGGGCTTACACAATCGCACCGAAATAGGCGGCGACCTCGACCATGCGGTTCGAGAAGCCCCATTCGTTGTCGTACCAGGCGAGCACGCGGACAAAGCGCTTGTCGAGCACTTGCGTCTGGGTCACATCGAAGGTCGAGCTGTGCGGGTCGTGGTTGAAATCGACCGATACGGTCGGCGCCCTATTGATGCCGAGAATGCCGTGCAGCCGGTTTGAGCGGGCGGCCTCCTCCATCAACGAATTGACCTCGTCTCCCGAAGTCTCGCGTGCCGCGTCGAACGTGAAATCGATCAGCGAGACATTGGCGGTCGGGACTCGGATTGCCGTGCCGTCGAGCTTGCCTTTGAGCGCCGGCAAGACAAGGCCGACCGCCCGGGCCGCGCCGGTCGAGGTCGGGATCATCGACTGTGCCGCCGTGCGGGCGCGGCGCAGATCGCCGTGCAACCCGTCGACCAGGGACTGATCGCTCGTATAGGAGTGGATTGTTGTCATGTAGCCGCGCTCGATGCCGATGCCTTGATGCAGGACATAGGCCACCGGCGCGAAACAGTTGGTCGTGCACGAAGCATTCGAGATGACCTCGTGCTCGGGCTTCAGCTCTTCCTGATTGACGCCCAAGACCACGGTCATGTCGGCGCCTTCGGCCGGAGCCGAAATCACGACGCGCTTGGCGCCCGCCTCGAGGTGCTTTGCTGCAGCCTCGCGCTTGGTAAAGATGCCGGTGCATTCGAGCGCCACGTCGACCCCGAGCTCGCGCCACGGCAATTTCGCCGGATCGCGCTCGGCGGTAACCCGGATCTTGCCGCGGCCGATATTCATCCAGTTGTCGCCGGTCGTGACCTCGCCCGGAAAGCGTCCGTGCACGCTGTCGTATCTGAGGAGGTGCGCGTTGGTCTCGACCGGTCCGAGGTCGTTGATCCCGACCACCTCGATCTCGGTGTGCTTGTGCTCGTACGCCGCGCGCAGGACCAGCCGGCCGATGCGGCCAAAGCCGTTGATTGCAACTCGTACCGCCATGGTCTATCCTCCCGAAGCTCTTGGCCGATCTATAGTAGTGAGCGGGCAGCCGGCGCAACCTTCTCAGGCGTGATTCCGAAATGCGGGTAGAGCGCCTCGCCCGGCGCCGAAGCGCCGAAACCCGTCATGCCGATAAAGGCCCCCCTCGAGCCAAGCCAGCGCTCCCAGCCGAACTGGACCGCAGCCTCGACGGCAACCCGCGGTGCGGAGCCTAGCACCGCATCGCGATAGGCTTGCGGCTGGGGCTCGAACAACTCCCAGCATGCCATCGAGACGACCGCGGCAACGATGCCGTCGCGCGCCAACAGCTCGCGCGCGGTCAACACGACCGATACTTCCGAGCCGGTCGCCAGCAACGTGACCTGACGCGCGTGCGGGCCCTCGGCAAGGACATATGCGCCGCGGGCGCAGAGGTTGCGGTCGGTGCCCTGCGCGGCACCATCGGTGCGCAACAACGGCAGCGCCTGGCGGGTGAGAGCGAGCAGCGAGGGAGCATCGCGCCGCTGCAGCGCCAAGGCCCAGCACTCGGCGGTCTCGACCGCGTCGGCCGGGCGGTAGACATAAAGCCCGGGCAGCGCCCGCAACGCGGCTAGGTGCTCGATTGGCTGATGGGTCGGTTCCGTCCTCGCCGAGCCCGAACGAGTCGTGGGTCATCACATAGACAACGCCGACCCCCATGAACGCGGCCAGTCGGATCGACGGACGCGCGTAATCGGAGAAGGTCAGGAACGTCCCGCCGCGATGCACGGCGATGCCGTTCATCGCCGCCGCCATGCCGTGCTCACGCACCCCATAACGGATGTAATGGCCGGAAAAGTCGCGGGGGCGGACGTCCGTTTGGTCCTTGGCCTTGGTGTTGTTGGACGGTGTCAGGTCGGCTGAACCGCCGACCAGCTCGGGGACGACCCCGGTCAACGTGTCGAGGACTGCGCCGGAAGCCTGGCGCGTCGCGATCCTGGCGTTCGCCTGTCGGAAGCCGTCGCAGAGTTTTGCGACAGCCTCGTCGAGGCCCGATGGCAGCTCCCCCCGCTGGCGCCGCAGGAACTCGGCACGGCGCTCCGGCGGCTGAGATTGCCGCCGCGCCTCCCAGGCGCGGCGTGCGGCTTCGCCGCGGGTGCCCGCGGCGCGCCAAGCCGTACGGATATCCTCGGGGATCGCAAAGGGCGCGTCGCGCCAGCCGAGCCGCTCGCGCGCTCCGGCGATCTCCGCGGCACCGAGCGGCGCGCCGTGGGCGGCGGCAGTCCCGGCCTTGGTCGGCGCCCCGAAGGCGATCACGGTCCTGCAGGCGATCAGGCTCGGGCGATCGCTCTTCTGAGCCCGCCGAATGGCGTCCGCGACCGCCTGGTGATCGTGGCCGTCGATCCGCTCGGCGGCCCAGCCATAGCCTCGGAACCGCAGCAGCGGGTCATCGGAAAACGCAAGCTCGGTCGGGCCGTCGATCGACACCGAATTGTCGTCATAGAGCGCGATCAGCTTGTTAAGGCCCAGATGGCCGGCGAGGGAGGCCGCCTCGTGGCTGACACCCTCCATAAGGTCCCCATCGCTGGCGATGACGTAAGTGTAGTGATCGACGACCGCGTCGCCGAACTCGGCCGCCAGCAGCCGCTCGGCGATCGCCATGCCGACCGAATTGCCGAGCCCCTGGCCGAGCGGCCCCGTCGTGGTCTCGATCCCGGTCGCATGACCGCGCTCTGGGTGACCGGCCGTACGGCTGCCGAGCTGCCGGAAACGCTTGAGCTCGTCGAGCGGCATGTCGGGGTAGCCGGTAAGGTGCAGCAAAGCATAGAGCAGCATCGACCCGTGACCGGCGGACAGCACGAAGCGATCGCGGTCGGGCCAGTCCGGCGCCTGCGGATCAAAGCGCAGGAATTGCGTGAACAAAACTGTTGCAGCGTCGGCCATGCCCATCGGCATGCCGGGATGGCCGGATTTCGCTTGCTCGACCGCATCCATGGCGAGCGCGCGGATCGCGTTGGCCATGCGACGAAGGTTGGGGTCCCGCGCTGCGGGGAGCGGTGATCCTGTGGTGGCCGAGGCGGCGGTGCTCATTGGGGCAAGATAGCTACCCCCGCGGGGAGAGCAAGCTTGGAGGAGGATAGGATTGTTTAGCGCCGGTCGCTTCGATAACCTGGCCTTCGGCACATTGGCGGAGAGCCGGTATGGCAATCATCGTTGGCACTGGCGATTTCAAATACCGCATCGTCGAGGATTGGGCGAAGCTGCCCGAAGGTTGGTCGTTCAAGGAAGTCGGCGCGGTCGGGGTTGACGGCAAGGACAACGTCTATGTCTTCAACCGCGGTGACCACCCGATCATGGTGTTCGACCGTAACGGAAATTTTCTGCGCTCTTGGGGCGAGGGCCAGTATCCGCGCGCCCACGGCGTCCATATGGGCCCGGATGACTCGATCTATCTGACCGATGACGGCGGGCACTTTGTGCGCAAATGCTCGCTCGACGGCAAGGTACTGCTGGAGATCGGCGTCCCCGGGAAGCCGGCGCCCTACATGGGCGGTGAGCCGTTTCATCGCTGCACCCACACCGCATTGTCGCCGAAAGGTGAGATCTATGTCTCCGACGGCTACGGCAATGCCAAGGTACACAAATACTCGCCGGACGGCAAATTACTGATGTCGTGGGGCGGACCCGGCACCAACCCGGGTGAGTTCAACATCGTGCACAACATCTGTACCGACACCGACGGCTGGGTTTATGTTGCCGACCGCGAGAACCATCGTGTTCAGGTGTTCGACGGCAATGGCAAATACGAGAGTCAGTGGAACAATCTGCACCGTCCGTGCGGGCTCTACATGGACTATACCCGTCACCCGGTCTGCTATATCGGCGAGCTCGGGCCGGTGCAGCCGGTCAACCGCAACAGCCCGAACCTCGGCCCCCGGGTCAGCATCGTCGACAATCACGGCAAACTGTTGTCACGCTTCGGCGACCTGCACGCCGGGACGGCGCCGACCGCGTTTCTCGGTCCGCATGGGCTGTCCGTCGACTCGCACGGTGACCTCTATGTCGGCGAGGTCTCGTGGACCCAATGGCCGCAATTCTACCCGGACACGCCGCGGCCGGCTTATATCCGCTCATTGCAGAAATACGAGCGGGTGCGTTGATCGCATCAAGGGAGAAACCGGAATGGCGGATATTGTTGGCAGCGGCGACTTCAAGTACCGCATCGTCGAGAACTGGGCGAAGCTCCCGGACGGCTGGTCCTTCAAGGAAGTCGCCGCCGTCGGGGTCGACAGCCAGGATCGCGTCTACGCCTTCACTCGCGGCGAGCATCCGATGATGGTGTTCGACCGCGACGGCAATTTTCTGAATTCCTGGGGCGAGGGGCTGTGGCCGCGCGCACACGGCCTGCACATGGGCCCGGACGACAGCCTCTACATGACGGACGACGGCGCCCATTGCGTGCGAAAATGCAGTCTTGACGGCAAGATCCTGCTGGAGATCGGCATTCCCGGGAAACCCGCACCCTATATGAGCGGCGAGCCGTTCCATCGCTGCACCCACACCGCGTTGTCGCCCAAGGGGGACATCTATGTCTCCGACGGCTACGGCAACGCCCGCGTCCACAAATTTTCGCCCGACGGCAAGCTGCTCTTGTCTTGGGGCGAGCCCGGCACCGATCCCGGTCAGTTCAATATTGCTCACAATATTTGTACCGACGCCGATGGCTGGGTCTATGTCGCCGACCGCGAGAATCATCGCGTCCAGGTTTTCGACGGGAACGGCAAATACGAGACCCAGTGGAACAACCTCCACCGCCCGTGCGGGCTCTACATGTCGTACGGCCATCATCCGGTCTGCTATATCGGCGAGCTCGGGCCAGGGATGGCGGTCAACCGGAACTCCCCCAATCTCGGCGCGCGGGTCAGCATCGTCGATCACGAGGGCAACCTCCTGGCGCGTATCGGCGATCCTCATCCCGGCTTGGCGCCGACCCAGTTTCTCGGCCCGCACGGTGTGAGCGTCGATTCGCGCGGCGACATCTATGTCGGCGAGGTCGCCTGGACATTGTGGCCGGGCCTATTTCCCAACGAGCCCCGCCCGGAGCCGCTGCGCACCTTGCGCAAGTTCGAGAAAGTGCGGTGAGGGTGCGGTTGCCCATTGCCTGAGTTGGCGAGATGGACAAGCTGGAAGATGCTCTAGCACGGCTCGAACAAGCGGTGGCGCGGCTCGAGGCCGCCAGCGGGGTCAGCGGACGCAGCGGCGAGACCAGCAACCCGCAGCTGACAGCGATCGTTGAACAGATCGCCGTGCGTGTCGATGACGCCCTCGCCAGGATCAGTCGCGTCTTGGGGGCGGGGGATTGACATGGCCCAGGTCAGCCTGACGGTCAATGGTTGCTCGTTCGCGATCACCTGCGACGACGGGCAGGAGACCCGCATCCGCCGCCTCGGCCAGTATGTCGACGCAAAAGTCGCGGAGTTCGTCGGGAGTGTGGGACAGGTTGGTGAAGCGCGGCTGCTGCTGCTCGCCGCTCTCGTCATCGCCGACGAGCTGGCCGACGCGAACGAGGCCCTCCGGCTGGAGCGGAGCGGGTCGCGAGCCGCCGATCCCGAGTCCGCAGACGCGGCGAGCGACATCCGCGGCATCGCGCAGCGGGTCGAAGCTATTGCCGCGCGCCTGGAGAGCTCCTAGCTTTGTCGTGCGGAGTGGGGCTGCGCGGTGCGTTAGGCCGCATGATGCCCCGGGGCCGATTCCTACCTCTTGGGAGCCGTCCCTGTCGGAGTCGTGGCTTCGACACATGGCGCCCACCTGCTACGGCGGGCCACGGAGGGCTAGCATGCCGACGGCCGAGGCGGCTCCACCCCGCAATTCCCGTTCATTAGGCCCGAGGAACGCCGCGCCGTGAACATTCTGTTTTGCGGCGATATCGTCGGCCGCTCGGGCAGGGACGTCGTCAAAAAGCTCGTGCCGACTCTGCGCGACGAGCTCGCGCTCGACCTCGTTGTCGTCAATGCGGAAAACGCGGCCGGCGGATTCGGCCTGACCGAGCGCCTTTGCGGCGAACTCTACGATTGTGGCGTCGATATCCTGACGACCGGGAACCACGTCTGGGATCAGCGTCAGATCATCCCTTACATCGATCGCGACCCGCGTCTGTTGCGGCCCGCGAATTTCCCGAAAGGCAC
>DATEQL010000925.1:0-3795 GCA_035272665.1 Allostellaceae bacterium | reverse complement strand
GCCGGCAAGCGGTTCGGCTAACGGTGCCCAGGTGTCACCGATCGCGGCAAGCTGGCGCTGCAGCACCGCTCGTACATCGGTACGAACGCAGTCGATGTGGATGTGCAGCTCGTTCTGAGAGCGCCCGAAGGCGGAGTTGATGGCGAGGCTGATCGCCTCGCGCGGCAGCGCGCGTTGTGCCGCCCGCTCGGTGTAGCCGCGCTCGCGCCAGGCATCGGCGAAATAGTTCGGCGCTCCGGACGCGAGCAACAACGCGCTCTCGATCCCCGGCACGCGCGCGGTGGGGATCAGCAGGTATTGCGTCGCCCCTACGATATCCTTGAGGACCGCGTAGCCCTTCGCGTCTCCCGGCTGCAGTTCGACGAGCGCGCACGGTGCCGGGTCGCCCTTCTGCTGCTGATCGGGGACGCATTGCTGATGAACTATCTTCCACAGCGCGTCGGGGTCAGCGGCATTGCCGCTCAGTGCAGTGCCCAGCAACACGATCGCCACGGCAATGACCGTCCCGACCGACCATCTACGCACTCTTCGGGCCTTCATCTCCCCTCCACGCGCTCTGATGCTAGTGGTACCCACCAAACACGTGACGCCTGTCCCCCCATCCTCGGTCACGCCCGCGAAAGCGGGGGTCCAGGGCTACACGCCCGGTGTCGGTCGCGCTGGATGCCCGCTTTCGCGGGCATGACGAGAAATGCGCGCGTGACGCTAGGGCGAGCATGCCCGGCCGGATGGCTGGTTTCCGGGCAGCCTACGCCGATGCCTGCGCCACTGCTGCCCGCGGCTCCCTGGCCTGGAAGTGCGGGATCACCTGCTCGCCAAAGAGGCGGATGGTATGGAGCACCTCCTGATGCTGCGCCGGCCCGACGGCACACAGTAGAATTGCCTCCTCGATACCGAGGGCTTGGTACATTTCGAGAAACCGGATGCAGTCCGCCGGCGTGCCGACGCAGAACTTTGTGCCTTGCTCACGCACCTCCTCCGGCGTCGGCTCGCCCGGATGCGGCCCACTGGCGAGGCGCTGATCGCGCGCGTAATAGCCTTGATAATCCGGTGGCACGGTGGCCGGATCATAGTCGCGCCACACGAGGCGGGCGCGCTCGCGTTGTTGCTCGAGGTACCAGCCCACGAGTTCGGTGCCGCGCTCTGCCACGACCTGCGGATCCTCGTGGCAATAGCCTGCCGTCATCAGCGCAGCGCGCCGTTTGGGCGCGGCCCCATTGCCCGCTGCCCGCAGTGCGTCTTGATACAATGCCATGAGCTGTTGGACGCGGTCCGGGCCCCCTTCGCTGCCGAACAGCCCGCCCATCCCCAGGCTGCCCGTCTGGCGCGCCGTCTCGTCGCTGCCGCACGCGGACCACAGCGGGGGATGCGGGCGTTGCACCGGCTTCGGCAGGACCTCGCGGCGCGGAATCTGGTAGTAGGTGCCGTCGTACGCGATCTCCTCTTCGGTCCAGATGCGCGGCAGCACCTCGGCAAATTCCTGCCACATGCCGCGCGTGTCGCGCAAATCCGTCCCATACGGGGTGAGCTGGTAGGGATAGCCGGTGCGGCCCAGGCCCACATCCACGCGCCCATGGCTCAAAATATCGAGTGTGGCCATGCGTGCGGCCACGTGCAGCGGGTGGTGGATCGGAGCCAGGACCACGCCAATGCCGAGGCGGATCCGGCTGGTGCGCTGACTGACCGCGGCGAGGGTCAGGTCCGGCGCGCTGTTGTGCGACCACACCGGGCGGAAGTGGTGCTCCGAGAACCACACGCTCGCGAAGCCCTGCTGTTCGGCATAGGGAATTTGCTCCAGGGCTTCATGGATGCGCTGCGATTCGCTGGATGGGGTCCAGGGTTTCGGAACTTGGATCTGGTAAAACAGGCCAATTCTCATGGGACTACCTCCTGTAGAGTGCAGGAAATCGCGCTGATCGTGTTGGGGTATCGCGACTCTGATCCCAATTCCCCGCATGCGCGGTGACTAAACCCTCACCCCCTTCGCTGCGCTTAGGACCCTCTCCCGCAGTGCTGGAGAGGGGGGACCCAGCCCCCACCGGTCCGCGCGGAGCGCGGCCCGAGGACAGGCTCCGGGCTGGGTGGGTGAGGGCAAAGCCGCCGGCCTAAACCACCGGGGAGCGGCCGCCGTCGACGTTGATCGCGCAGCCCGTCACATAGGAGGCGGCGTCAGAGGCGAGAAAAGTCGCGACGTTGGCGAATTCCTCGGCCCGGCCCATGCGGCCCATCGGCACCCCCCTTCCGGCCTGCGCGATAAAATCTTCGAGCGAGACGTTGGCGCCCTCGCGCTGATGACGGCGCACGATCTGGTCGCTGACGATGACCCCCACATGCAGCGAATTGACCAGCACGTTGTGGGGTGCTCCTTCCTGCGACAGGGCCTTGGTGAAGGCCATCTGGGCGGCACGGCTGACCGAAGTGGGGGCGCTGTCCGCGCCGGGTGCCTTGGCGCCGATGTTCAAGACGCTGATGATGCGGCCCCAGTGCCGCTGCTTCATTTGCGGGAAGACGAGCCGGCAGAAGCGGATCTGCGCGAACAGTTTTAGGTCGAGATCGGCCTGCCAGATCTCGTCCGTCAATGTCTCCGACGGGCCGCGCGTCGACTGGCCGGCATTGTTGACGTAGATGTCGATCTTGCCGAATTCGCGCATGACTTGGTCGTAGGCCGCCTGAATGGGCGCCATCTTTGAAACATCACAGCTGATCGCCGCGATCTTGCCCTTCGCGCCGTTCTGAATCTCGCCCTTGGCATCGGCCAATGTTGCCGTGTCACGCGCGAGTATCGCGACATCGGCGCCGGACGCCGCAAACTCCTTGGCGATCGCGAGGCCCAGCCCCTTGCTGCCGCCGGTGATGACCGCACTCCGTCCGTCCAGTCGAATGTCCATGTCGGGTCTCCTTCCCCAGGGGTTGCGAAACGATAAGCGACCGTCACCCGGCGGTCAGGCCATCGATCTCTTGCATCTCTGCTCCTGTCAATGCCCAGCCGGCCGCGCGGACATTCTGCTGGACCTGTTCCGGCCTGGTGGCCCCGGCGATGACGCTCGCCACCTGCGGGCGCCGCGCCAGCCAGCTGATGGCGAGCTCGAGGAGCGTGCGGCCGCGCTCGGCGGCGAAGCCCTCGAGGCGCTCGACGACCGCCCAATTATCGTCGGTCAGATAGCGGTTGGCCGCTCGCTGCATATAGGTCAAACGGGCGCCTTCGGGCATCGGCGCGTGGCGTTTGTACTTGCCGGTCAACAGGCCGTTGGCCAGCGGCGCGAACGGGATCAGGCCGAGGCCATAGGCCTGCAGCATCGGCATCATCTCGCGGTCGAGCCGGCGCGCCAGCAAGCTGTACTCCTCTTGGCACGAGACGAAATGGTGCAGGCCGTGATATTTGGCCGTCCACTGCGCCTCGACGACCTGCCAGGCCGAGAGCGTCGAGCAACCGATGTAGCGGACCTTGCCCTGGCGGACCAGATCGTCGAGCGCCCGCAAGGTCTCCTCGATCGGGGTCAGCGGATCGGGCTGGTGCTGCTGATAGAGGTCGATCCAATCGGTCTTGAGGCGCCTGAGGCTGGCCTCGACCTCGGCCATGATGTAATGGCGCGAGGCGCCCTGGAAGCGGCCGGCTGCGTCCATCGGCCGCGCGAACTTGGTCGCCAGCACGATGTCCTTGCGGCGATCTCCGAGGATTTCCCCGAGGAACGCCTCGGAGCTGCCGCGCGGGTCGCCATAGGTGTCGGCCTCGTCGAAAAACGTGATGCCGAGGTCGAACGCTTTATGGACCACCTTGCGGGTCGCTGCGAGATC
>DATEQL010000924.1:0-6018 GCA_035272665.1 Allostellaceae bacterium | reverse complement strand
GTCTGATTTTATCCACTAGCGCGCGTAGACGATGTGGTTGGCGTATTGCTGCGACAGCGGCGGGATCATGCGCCGCAGGACGGGGCCGCCCCACCCGCCGAGTGGGCTGTCGAGTTGTTCGGCATCAGCGTCTACCGCCGCCGGGACCCGCCGCGGCTTGAACTTCGGCGGCAGCGGCGGCGCGGGCCGGTCGGCGATCCACAGGCTGTGAAACGCCAAATTCCCCTTCGAGTAGCCGCCCGTAGGCATTAAATATTTCTGGATCCACGCATTAAGTCGGGCCGTCGTATCGGTGGCTACGTGCCCCGCGGTTTCCGGTTTTCCGAGGCTATTGAGCTGAAAGCAGCAGACGAGGTCGGGATCCTTGTAGGCGCTCGGGAAGTTGTAAGTTTCCCAGTTGCTTCCGACGTGAAAATGCCGATGCGCCAGCCGGAAATTGGGCGCGATGAGGGGCTTTCCGTCGCCGAATACCGTGTGGACGTTCGGCGCGCCGGCGACGCGGGCGCCGAAGAAGCGCCGGAACCGGTCGAGCGAGAGGGAATCGCGACCGAGATTGCACGAGCGAAACTCGATGCAATCGATGGTCTTGAACTGAATCTTGAGCAGCGCTTCGCGAACCCGAAGGCTCTCCGCCTGGGTAATCCCCATGATACCCTCGTCGCGCCGGCTCATCTCCCCGCCAGTCTCGGAGAGTTCCAGCAGCCGCTGCAGATCGTGATGCGATGTACCCGGTTTTCTCTGCTGCGGCAGCAACTTAAGCCAGAGGCCGGAGCCGTCATCGGCGCCGTGAATCACCAGGACGAAATTGGGGAACGGTGAGGCGGCCATCATGTCGAGCAGTTTGACAAAGCTCGCCTCCGCCTCGGTGATCGAGTCGATCTTTCCCTTGATGAGGGGAATTGGCGGCAGGTAGTTAAATTGGCTAAACCATGCCCGGACCGCGTGGCTCAGATCGGCCTTGAGGCCAACCGTGATGATGTGCGCCGGTGCTGCCATACAGCGCCTCCGCGTGTGCGCAAGGAAAACCCCGCCCGTCGATGCCAAGCCGCAACGGAGCGGTCCTGAAATACCCCTCGGGTCGTTACTCGCGATTGTCCACCGAATCGAGGGACCAACTTGTCGACAAAGGCGGGTGACTGTCAAGCCAATGTGAGCGAACTCGGCCGCGTTCAACAGCCACGAGGTTAATCGCATCGTCGGTTTCTTTACCGGGGGACGCAATCTTCTGCTGGGCGCGGGCCGCCGAGCTGACCACGGCGCGACCCCTAACGGAGAACAAGGCATTGCCTTCATGGGCGAGGCGGGGGCGGCGTCACGGACAAGCGCCTTGCCGCTTCGCCTTGGGTGAAGCCCTACCCGGCCCTGCCTGCCGCACCCCGATCATCAGGTCCGAACGCGGCCTCATATGCAGCGCCTCGGCGGGCGAATCCTGCAAGGCGTTCCAGACGCTCTCAAAAAACCTGAGCCCATGTCGGCGTCTGCCCCGCATCCGGTCTCGACGACGGGAGGAGGACGTTTGACAGACGCTCCAGATGATAAGGAGACGCCTCTAGGTGCCGTCTAACGGCATTGACTTCCGAGCCAATGCGATTTCCCGAAGGGTTGGCTTAATTCATTAAAGGAGTTCTCTGTGAGGACTTTCGTCGCTGTGTGCCTGGTTTTCCTGTTGCTCCCAAGCGTGGCGACCGTGCACGCTCAATCGGGTCACCCCGGGCAAGCACCCCCAGATGTTCTCTCGCGGGTGACAAAGGTGAAGGGACTGACGCTCGTCGCTACCCAAGCCCCAACGGACGCTGACTGCCGTGCTGCCCTTCACACTCCCTGCTACAGCCCGCAGGAGATTCAAAATGCGTACGGCTTGACCTCGATCCTGGAGGCTGGCTACACCGGCGCCGGCCAGACGATTATCATCATAGATTCCTTTGGCAGCCCTACGATCGCCCAGGATCTGCACACCTTTGGCGTGGACTATGGTCTGCCTGACCCACCTTCGTTTACTGTGTTAGCACCTCTTGGCACGGTGCCCTTCGACCCCACCAACAGCGACCAAGTCGGCTGGGCATTCGAGACAACCTTGGATGTCGAGTGGGCGCACGCTATGGCCCCGAACGCCAACATCATATTGCTCACCAGTCCGGTCTCCCAAACTGAGGGTGTGCAGGGAATGGCCGAGTTTCTTTTCCTGGAGCGGTATGCCTTGAAATTCCAACTCGGCAAAATAATCTCCCAAAGCTGGGGCGCCACAGAGAACACGCTATTCTCTCCGGCAGGCCAGCAGGTGTTCGAAGATTTTGAGCTTTTCTACCAAGACGCGACGCAGCAAAACGTCACTGTACTGGCTTCAGCGGGCGACAACGGTAGCGCCAACCTGGAGCTCAATGCGACGACTTATTATCCGTTTCCCACTGTGTCTTTCCCAGCGTCGTCGCCACTGGTGACGGCGGTTGGTGGCACGAGCTTGTATGCTGATACGAGCGGGAATTACCAATCGGAGACCGTTTGGAATAACAGTATTGGCGCAGGTGGTGGTGGCGTGAGCCAGCGGTTCTCGGAGCCGCTCTATCAAAAACTCCTGCTAAATTCGGTTCAGAGAACGCTACGGAACCATCGTGGCATTCCCGACGTAGCCTACAACGCTGATCTCAACACGGGGATTTTGATTTACGCCGGTTTCCTCCCCGGTGCCGTCGGCTACTATTTGACTGGTGGCACCAGTGAGGGTTCCCCACAGTGGGCCGGAATTATCGCCGACGCCAATCAGTTGGCCGGCCACCCGCTGGGGTTTTTGAATCTGAAGCTGTATTCGCTCGGCGCGCTGGTCGGGCAGTCTCAGTTTTTCCACGATATTACGATCGGTAATAACGGCTTCGCCGGAGTCCCTGGCTACAGCGCGACTACCGGATGGGATCTCGCCAGTGGGTGGGGGACCCCCAATCTAGGCAGACTCGTTGGGGAACTGGCTAGGCAGTAAGTCGAGATAAGCCAGTTCAGGGGATTTTTCGTAACCAGACCGGGAAGAGCAAATAAGCTGTACCTCCGCGAGCGCGAGCGGATGCACGACCCCGTGTTCCAAACCGGGAACTGGCTCAGCCGCAGTCTGGGCGAGAGTAGCCTTCAACGGCAAGCGGCGCGCCCGAGCCTGAAGGAGTTGCTGCTGGCAGCCGAGCCGCGTTTCGAGAGCAGGGTTCCGCTTCCGCGGCGCGGCCGCTTGCGCCGGCGCTTGCCTCAGCCGAGCCGGGCAGCCCGCCCGGTGAAATGCTGTCTTAATACTCATGCCCCTCACGGATAAGCGAGAGGATTTCCTCGACAGCCGCTTTCCCGCTTTCTTTACCGAGTTCCTCGATGTCGGCAATTGCCTGATCGATCTCCTGCTGACGGTGATCCGCCTCGGAGATGATGCGGGCGATCGCACGGCCATGCCGGGTGATGATGATGGTCTCGCCGCGCTCGACCTCGTCGAGCAGCCGGGGAAGGTGCGCTTTGGCTTCGGACGCTTGAACTTCGCGTGCCATCTCCGTGTTCCAATCGGTCCGATCGACTGGCTAATATAGCCCGCGAGGCTGTCGCATACCTCTTCTACCTCCGGCCGAAGCCACTGACGTGTCCCGCCCCGCCGCCGAAGCCGCCGAACCTGGCTGAGCCGTGGAAAGCCGCCCGACCGTGGAAGCCGCGGCCGCCGTGGAACCCGGCGAAGCGATGGAACCGACCGGCGCCAAATCCGCGGCCGGGGAACCCGCCGAAGGGATAGTCGTAGCCGTAATCGGGCCAATAGTCGTAACCCGGCCCGCCCTCGGTATAGTCGCCGCCATTCGGCCCGAGACAGCCGTAGCCCGGGGAAAGGGTGTATCCGGGTGGACAGATCGGAACCGGCGCGGCGGTGCTCGGAGGAGATCCGCGCAGCACCGTCGGGGGCGGGAGCAAGGCTGCCGCGCTCGGTGGATCCGCAGACGGGACCGAGATGACCTCGGCGCGGACCGCGATCGACCCGGCCAATGCACAGACGAGGGCGAGAGCGCCGATCGCCAACATGGCGGAAGCTCGCTTCGACGAACGGCGGGTGCTTGAAGTAGGCATGCGGGAAATATAATGCTTCCCTGGCGCGCAACGACCTTCGGGGAGGAGGATCAGGGATGCTCGGAGTGGCGACATATAACGCCGCCGCCGATCTGATCGAGCGGAACCTCGCCGCCGGGCGCGGCGCAAAACCGGCCTTTATCGACGATCGCGGCCATTACAGCTATGCCGAGCTCGCCGAGCGGGTGAGCCGGTTCGCCAATGGCGTGCGCCGGCTCGGGGTTCACCCGGAGCAGCGGATTCTGCTCTGCCTGCACGACACGATCGACTTCCCGACCGCTTTTCTCGGGGCCATCAAGGCCGGGGTCGTGCCGGTCGCGGTCAACACCCAGCTGTCGGCGGAAGAGTTCGCCTTCATGCTGGCCGATAGCCGGGCGCGGGCGGTGGTCGTGTCGGCGCCACTGCTGCCCGGCATGACGGCGGCATTAGCGCAGCTGCCGGAGCCGCGGCCCGCGGCGATCGTCTCAGGTGACGGGCCGGAAGAGGGCTCGCTCGCGGCACTGCTCGCCGCGGCGTCCGCCGTTTCCGACACCGCCCGGACCCACCCGGACGAACCCTGCTTCTGGCTCTATTCCTCGGGCTCGACCGGTCGGCCGAAGGGTACGGTTCATATCCATTCGAGCCTCGCGCAGACGGCCGAGCTCTATGCCATCCCGGTGCTCGGCATCGCCGAGAGCGACGTCACCTTCTCGGCGGCGAAACTGTTCTTCGCCTACGGGCTCGGCAACGGGCTGACCTTTCCGATGGCGGTCGGCGCCACCAGCGTGCTGATGGCCGAGCGGCCAACCCCGGCGGCAGTCAGCCGCGTTCTGCGCGAACACCAGCCGACGATCTTTTACGGTGTGCCGACGCTCTACAATGCGATGCTTGCCAGCAACGAGCTGCCCGGCCGCGAGGAACTCGCATTGCGCCGATGCGCCTCGGCCGGCGAGCCCTTGCCGGCGGAAATCGGCCGCCGCTGGTCGGCTCGGATCGGTGTCGACATCCTCGACGGCATCGGCTCGACCGAGTTGCTCCACATCTTTCTCAGCAACCGGCCGGGCGAAGTGCGCTACGGCACCACCGGCAGGCCGATCCCCGGCTACCCGCTCAAGATCGTCGACGAGGACGGCCGGCCGGTCCGTCGCGGCGAAATCGGCGACCTCCTGGTCAGCGGCCCGACCAGCGCCGCCCTTTACTGGAACAACCGCGACCGCAGCCGGTCGACCTTCAACGGCGTCTGGACCCGCACCGGGGACAAATATTTCGAGGACGAGGACGGTTGTTACGTTTATTGCGGCCGCAGCGACGACATGCTGAAGGTCAGCGGCATGTATGTCTCGCCGGCCGAGGTCGAGGCGGCGCTGATCGCCCATGAAACGGTGCTGGAAGTGGCGGTCGTGGGCGCCCTGGACGCAGACGGTCTGATCAAGGCCAAGGCGTTTGTCGTCGTCAAACCCGGCATCCGTGCCGACGACGATCTCGCCCTCGCGCTCGAACACCACGCCAAGGCTATGCTGGCGCCGTTCAAATGCCCGCGTTGGATCGCTTTCCTCGACGAGCTGCCAAAGACTGCGACCGGCAAGATCCAGCGCTTCAAATTGCGCGAAGAGAGCGCGCGCTAGTTGTGGCTTTCGCACCTGAATAAGCGCCGTGCGTCCTTCGAGACAGCCGCGTAAAGGCGGCTTCCTCAGGATGATGGGTTGGAGGATGCCATCAAATTTGCTGCTCACGCTGAGGAGGCGGGCTGCCGCTTGCTTCGGTCGCGACGGCAAAGCGACATAATTTAGCCTAAAAAGAGGCTCGTAGAGCGAGCACGGCGACGCTCATCGCGTGTCGTTACCCATAGGCAAGCTTGGCGAAACCGGCAATTGAACAGCGTCGCGAGCATCACTTTTGTCATGGCCGGGTTTCTGGTCCTCGCGAGTGTGGTCCAGCCCGCCGCGGAACGGCTCCATCTGCCCT
>DATEQL010000923.1:0-2236 GCA_035272665.1 Allostellaceae bacterium | reverse complement strand
TCGACTTCCTTGACGAAGGCGTGCAGGTGCTTGACGAGACCCAGCATGATCTGCCGCAGCCGCGGATCCGGCGTCTCCGCAAATCGCTGCAATACCTCGGCGGTGATGTCGTCTTCGGTCTTGTTACGCGGCGCCGGCATGGCCTTTCTCCGTCCTTGCATGGGGGCGCAGACGTATAACCGAAAATCACAGACCGGGCGCCCCTCCCTTCCCTCCCCTGCTTGCGAGCCGCGTGCGGGGGAGGGAGGGGTGGGGGCAAGCCGCGAGAGGCGGCCGTCTAAACTCAAACGGCGTCGGCGACTTTCTGGCCGTTCGGGCTGCCGAGGCCGGTGCAGGCGTCCCATCCGGGGGCGGCCGCGAAGCTGCCGTTATTGCCCCGGGTGATATCCCTGAGCGATCCCGGATGGCTGTAGAGAGCCGGGTTGATGAAGCCGACCGGACTGGCTTTCGCGGCATTGATCCGCGCGATCAAGCCGGCCCACAGCGGCGCGACGGCGCTGGTGCCGCCGATGATCGTCTCGTTGCCATCGACCCGCACGTCGTACCCGGTTTGCGGATCGGCGTCGCCACAGACATCGGGCACGCCCCGCATTCGAAGCGGCTGCGTCCCGCCTTCGGTCCTCGTGACATTGAGACCCTCCTGATACGACGGCAATGCGAAGAAGCTGCTCACCCCGCCGCCGCCGGCACCGCCGTTGGCGCCGTCGTTCCACACCGTCTCGCTGGTGATCGATCCGCCGGAAGCTTTCAGGCTGGTTCCGCCGCATCCCAAGGAATGAGGGCTCGAAGCCGGGAAATCGACGTGATCGGCGCCGTCATCGACTCCGTCGCCCGATCCGTTGTCGCCCGATGCCGCGCACACCGTGACCCCCATCGCCGCGGCGGCCTGGATCGCCTCGTCGAGAGCCGTCATCGCCTGGGCGGTCCAATTGGATTCCGGACCGCCCCAGCTGATCGAGATCACCGACGGCTTGTTCTTGGCGTCGTGCACCGCCATGCTGACGGCGTCGCGGAAACCCGCGTCGGTATTCGGGGCGAAATAGACGACGATGTTCGCTCCCGGCGCGATTGCCCCGGCCACTTCGATATCCAGCATGACTTCGCCGTCGGGTCCATTGGGGTCTCCGGTGGCGTTGTTACGCCCGTGGTCGACCGCGACTGCAGATACTCTCGGTGAGGCGATCTTGAGCTCCGAGAAGTATTTTTGCAGGTCGGCGGTACGGTAGCC
The DNA here is from genome assembly GCA_035272665.1 of Allostellaceae bacterium. Taxonomy (GTDB): domain Bacteria; phylum Pseudomonadota; class Alphaproteobacteria; order ATCC43930; family CGMCC-115725; genus AP-15. The sequence continues at coordinate 1,008 of DATEQL010000923.1, read as the reverse complement.
GCCGCCGAGCTCGATGATGCCGATGCACTCGCCCTGCCCGGTTCCACTCGGAAAGCCGTAGAGGGAGGCGAGCTCGGTCGGCGTGAACGAGGCGGAGTCGGCCGCCGTGGCGCGCCATTGCACATTGCCGTGAGGCGCGCGCACGCGAAACCGAGGTTGCGCCTGCGGACGATTGTCGAGGCCGAGCACCGCTGTCACCACGCCGTGCAGCTCGTCAGGCAGATGGACCGCGCCCGTCCTCCCGCGATAGGTGCCGCCAGGGTGCTCGAATGTTTCTAGATCGACATCGAACGCGTTGTTGAACTGGGAAACCGTACCGGAGAGGACGACGGTCCGGCGCGCCGCATCCTCCTCGACGACAACCAGACCGTGAGCGTTGGCGAATTGCCCGACTAAGGCGGTATCGGCGGGATCGGTGCCGAATTGCTGAGCGAACTCCTCGCGGCTCAGGTGACGACCCGGCTGTTGGCCCTTGGCCAGCTTCGCCACTCTGTCCTTCAGCGCATCGCTCCCGCGAAACCGCAGCAGCACGCTGACCTCCAGCCGTTCCGAAGGATCCGCCTTCCCGACCGAACGCGCTCCGCGCATTGGTTGCCGTACGCTACCCATCAATGCATTTTTTGGCATGGCCGAGCATTCTCCGTGTCGGGGTCGACGGTGTGTCCCCCCGCTCGTAAGTTTAGATGCGCGATATTAGCACGAAATTCCTAAACAGTCAATGATAAAATGCCAAAATAGCATTACCCACACCGCGCCTCCGACTGGCGAGCATCCGATGGCCCTGGGCTAAGACGTCAGCAGCCGGGGTGAAACCAACCGTCGGCCGCGACTGAGCGATCGACGGTCGCCGATCAGAGCGAGGGCCACGGTCAGCACCATGAACACGACGCTCGCGCCGAACACCCAATGCGGCGCGCCGCGATCCATGATCCAGCCGAACAGCATCGGCCCGATCATGCCGCCGGTGCTGAGGCCCATGGAGACGATCCCGAACGCACGGCCGACGGC
>DATEQL010000922.1:0-5261 GCA_035272665.1 Allostellaceae bacterium | reverse complement strand
CCGTCGCGAGCCATATCCTCGTCGTCGACGACAATGCGGCGAACCGCGATCTGCTGGCGCGCCGACTGGTACGCGAAGGATATCGCGTGAGTGCCGCCGAGAGCGGGGCTTCAGCGCTGGCACTGACCGCTGCCGAGGGCTTCGACCTCGTGCTCCTCGATCTGATGATGCCGGGAATGAGCGGATTCGAGGTGCTCTGCCGGCTCAAAGCCGAAGCGGGCACGCAGCATATTCCGGTCATCATGATCTCGGCGCTCGATGAGCTCGACAGCACGGTGCGCTGCATCGAGGCCGGCGCCGAAGACTACCTGCCCAAGCCGTTCAACCCGGTGTTGCTGCGGGCGCGCATCGGCGCGTGCCTCGAGAAGAAGCGGCTGCTCGACGAGCTGCGCGCCGAAAAGGAGCACTCCGAGGCATTGCTCCTCAACATCCTGCCGCGCACGATCGTCGAGCGCATGCGGCGGGGTGAAACGGTGATCGCCGACCGCATTGCCGCGGCGACCATTCTCTTTGCCGATGTGGTCGATTTTACCTCGCTCGCCGCCCGGTTCTCACCGGAGGAGACGGTGGCGCTCCTGGGGGATATCTTCTCCCGGTTCGACGGTCTTACCGCCCGGCACGGGCTCGAAAAGATCAAGACTACCGGCGACGGCTACATGGTCGCCGGCGGGCTGCCCGAGGAGCGGACCGACCACGCGGCGGCGGTTGCCGAGATGGCGCTCGCGATGCTCGATGCCGTCGCGACCGCCGGCCGGGCCGTCGGCGAGCCGCTCAAGCTGCGCATCGGCCTCAACAGCGGCGCGCTGATTGCCGGCGTGCTCGGCACCCACAAATTCGTCTACGACGTCTGGGGCGATACGGTAAACACCGCCAAGCGCATGGAGAGCTATGGCCTGCCCGGCCGGGTTCACGTCTCCGCCGCGACCCGGCAGGCATTGGGCGACGCGTTCCGCTTCGAGCCCCGCGGCGCGCTGAAGGTCAAAGGCAAGGGGTCGATGGAGACCTATTTCCTCTATCCCGCGAGGTGAGAGACGCTTCGTTCGCGAGCAGCGTCGCAACAGAACAGCACTCGGTGCAGTCGGTCGCGCGTCGGTTGCTCAGGCCTTCCCGGTGACGTGAATCGGCGCTTTTGGTGTCGCCCCGACGGGCGCATGATCGCGCTCGCGCGAATTGCGAGGGGGAGGCTCGGATGACAAACGCCGACGACGCACGCCGCCGCACGACTCGCCGTCGCCTGCTGCAAGGCGGCGCCGCCGTCGTGGTCGCCATGACCGTCCTCGACCGTGCCAGCGGTGCCACGGCGACGGTCAACATGCAGCTCGGCTGGCTCGCCGGCGGCAACCAGATCGGCGAAGTTGCCGCCCTGCAGCTCGGCTATTTCACCGAGGAGGGGCTGGACTTCAAGATTCAGCCGGGTGGGCCGAACAACGACGGCATCGCGATCGTCGCGTCCGGACGCTACGATGTGGGCCAGGTCTCCTCGAGCCCCTCGCTGATGCTCGCGGTCTCGCAGGACATTCCGATCAAGTGCTTCGCCGTGTCGGCGCAGCGGCACCCGTACGCGTTCTTCTCGCTCGGCAAGAACCCGGTGCGCAGCCCAGCGGATTTGCGGGGCAAGAAAGTCGGCATCCAGGCGACCGGCGTGATCCTGCTGCGCGCGCTCTTGACCAAGAACGGGATCGATCCGAAGGACGTGCAGATCGTCACGATCGGCTCGGAAATGACCCCGCTGATGACCGGCCAGGTGGACGTCGTCACCGGCTGGGTCACCAACACGACAGCGTTGCGCGTCATCGGCCCCGATCGGGTGGTCTTCAAGCTGTGGGACGCCGGGGTCAAGCTCTACGCCAACCCGTATTACGCGACGACCGACACCCTCGCCGGCCGGGGTGACCTGCTCGCGCGATTCCTTCGCGCCGCCGCCCGTGGCTGGGAGTTCGCCTACCACAATCGCGATCGGGCGGTGGAGCTCCTGGTCAAGACATATCCCAACCTGGTCGCTCAGGACGAGCGCGCCGCGGCGGATGTCATGCTGGACGCCTGCTTCACCCAGGCGACGCAGGAACACGGCTACGGGACGATGGATACGGCCATCTGGCAGGAGCAGATCAGCCTCTACAGCCAGCTCGGTCAATTCGCCAAGCGCACGCCGAAGGTCGACGAGGTAATGACGCTCGACATTCTCGACGCGACAGCCGCCGCCCGGCCGCGGATCGGATAGCCCGTCCGTGTCGGCTGCGCCGTCCGTCGCCGGATTGCAGGACCTCGGCGCCGATAGCGGCATACCCGCGCTCGACTGCCGTGACGTCACGGTCCGGTTCAGGAGCGAGCGGCGCGCCGTCACCGCTCTGGAGGGCGTGTCGCTGAGGCTCGCGGCCGGCGACTTCGTGACCTTGCTCGGCCCATCGGGATGCGGCAAGTCGACACTGCTGCGCGTGTTCGCCGATATCGTGCAGCCGGCGACGGGTCAGGTCAGCGTCCTCGGCCACCCGCCCGCGGTCGCGCGGCAGCGGCGCGAGATCGGATTCGTGTTCCAGGACGCCTGCCTGCTGCCCTGGCGCAACGTGATCGACAACGCGCGGCTGCCGCTCGAGGTGGGTCGCCGACGGGGGGCGCCGACAGCGGCGAGCCCGGAGGAGCTGCTTGCCCTGGTCGGGCTCGCCGGCTGGGAGAAGGCTCTCCCGCACGAGCTTTCCGGCGGCATGCGTCAACGTGTGTCAATCGCACGCGCACTGCTCGGCGGGCCGAAGATCCTGCTGATGGACGAGCCGTTCGGCGCGCTCGACGAAATCACCCGCGACCGCATGAACGAGGAGCTGCTGCGCATCTGGCGCGAGACCGGCACGACGATCCTGTTCGTCACGCACAGCATCTACGAGGCGGCCTTTCTCGGGCAGAAGGTGCTGGTCCTGGCCGCGCGCCCCGGGCGGGTGCGGGAGCTCGTCACCGTCGATCTGGCTGAGCCCCGCCGGCTCGCCATGCGGGAGACGCCGGAATTCGCGGCCTTGGCCGCGCATCTGCGGGCGGCGCTGGAGACCTGCTGATGACGATGCAGGCGACCCTCCTTCACCGAGATTCGGCACCGGCTGCGGACGATCTTGATCGCGCCTGGGCGGTGGCGCAGCGTCGCCGCGTTTGGCGGCGTCGGCTGATGCCGCTCTTTGGCGGGGCGACGCTGCTCGCGCTCTGGTGGGCGCTCGTGGCGGTATTTCATGTGCGCCCGTTCATCGCGCCGTCGCCCGAGGTGGTCGCGATCACGATCTACCAGAAGTTCGGGATGCTGATGGCGAACCTGCAGCCCACCGCGATCGAGGCGGTCAGCGGGTTCCTGATCGGCAATGCCGTCGCGATCGCGATCGCGACATTGTTCGTGCACCGCAAGACCTTGGAAGAGGCGTTCCTCCCGATCGTCGTCCTGATCAACTCGATCCCGGTGGTGGCGAAGGCGCCGATCCTCGTGCTGCTGATGGGCAACGGGCTCGCCCCGAAAGTCGCGATCGCCGCGATCGTCTGCTTTTTCCCGACGCTGGTGAACATGGTGCGCGGCCTGGAAGCGGTGAGCCCGCAAGCGATGGAGCTGATGCACGTGCTCTCCGCCAGCAAGCGGGAGGTCTTCTTCAAGCTGCGTCTGCCGACCTCGCTGCCGTTTCTGTTCTCCGCCTTGAAGATCGCCACGAGCACCGCCACGGTCGGCGCGATCGTCGGTGAATGGATCGGGTCGCAGGAAGGGATCGGCGCCCTGATCATCCAGGCGACCTACAATTTCGATTCCGCGCTGCTTTACGCGACCGTGCTGGTGGGCTCGTGCTTCTCCGTCGCTTTCTTCATGGTGATCCGGCTGGCCGAGCGGCTCGTGATCCGCTGGCAGCCTGGTGCTTCACCCTGATGGTTTCCCGATCCGGCACAAGGAGTGATGCCCATGCCGTCGCAATCCCAGGTCGAGCCGGCCCGATCGGCGCCGGTAGTCTCGCGGGCGGACGGGGTGATGGTCAGCGGCGGACCGGCTGACTGCTCTGCCGCATTCGTTTACCACGTCTGAGCAAAATTATACGATCAAATGGCTCGCATCATCTGGGATCGTCCGGGGACCCGACACACGTCAGCGATATCCTTGGCGTCGAGAGATAGCAGCTCAAGCAAGCGATCCACTGCATCAAGTCGCCACATGGCCTTGGAGCAACCGACGGCCCACCACCGCGGCAGGCCGGCGGCCGTTCATAGTCGCGAAAGCGTGATTCCGAGCGCACGCGCCGCCACGATCAGGCGACTGTCGTAGCTGGCCAACTCCACCGTCTCACCTTCCCCGCGGATGAATTCGATCGTCGCGAGATGAAGCGAGTCGAGGGTGCGCACGGGAATAGGAAAGGGCTGCAATGCCCGAGCCAAGACCAGCGATGTCAGTCCGATCAGCCTCAGTCGCCCGATCAGCGCTCGCGCAGAAGCGCCAACCACCGGGCCGAAACCCCGAGCATGTACGCGATTCCAAATCTCGTACTCGAGAAGCCTGCTAGAGATCAGTGGCTCGTGCCAAAGCGCGTCCGGAGGCGATCGACCCTCGCCGAATAATTGGGCAAGCGCCACGGAGCTGTCGAGATAGATCAACCGTCTTCCCGATCGCGCTCCAGTTCCTTCATCAACTCGTCAAAGGGCACCAGCGGATGTCGGGGCGGGGATTCGGTGGCCGGATTTGTCGGAGGCGTCAGCCACCCCTCGCGAACCCCTCGCTCGAAAAATGTGTTCGAGTCCCCCCGTGGCGGCACGATCTCGGCGACAATGCGGTTGCGGTCGGTGATCACGACCGTCTGGCCGGAAGCCGCCAGGCGGACATATTCGCTGAGCTTGTTCTTTAGCGTCTTTAGGCCGACTTTGCGCATGGGAATAAAGTAGCCTCTTCGGGCTACCTCGTCGAGGGGGTCGAACCAACCCAGAACCAACCCTCGAACGCTGGACTCCCGCTTGCAAACGTGTGAAGAAATTAGGCATTGGCTGGATCAGAGCCGCACGATTCTCCCTTGCCCCGCTTGCGGGGAGAGGTGACCGGGCCGCAGCCAATTCCTTCACGCGCTCTTGCGCGGGAGTGAGATGTGGCTGCGACATTCGCAAATTTACGCAATGTGGTACTAGGGCGTGTCGTCAATTGAGCCAGATTGTAGCGGCGGCGAGATGGACGGCGGCGAGGAAATTTCTCGCGGTTTTGTCGTAGCGGGTGGCGATAGCGCGGAACTGTTTGAGTTTGCAGAAGAAATTTTCGATCAAGTGTC
>DATEQL010000921.1:0-16262 GCA_035272665.1 Allostellaceae bacterium | reverse complement strand
TGTTGCGATGGGCCGTGCGATAGTTCGCAACCCGAAGGTGTTTCTTTTTGACGAGCCCCTCTCAAACCTCGACGCTAAACTGCGCGTCCAGATGCGGACCGAGATCAAGAAGGTGCATCAACAAGTCACGACGACCACAGTGTATGTTACCCACGACCAAGTCGAGGCGATGACCCTCGCCGACCGGGTCGTCGTCATGAATGCCGGACGGATCGACCAAATCGGCACACCGCACCAAGTCTATCACACACCGAAAACCCAATTTGTTGCCGGCTTTATCGGCTCGCCCACGATGAACATGCTGCCCTGCCGCCTGGTTGAGAACGGCAGCGGGTTGACTGTCCGGCTTTCGGACTGGCTCTCTTTTCCCGTACCGCCGTCGCGGGTGACACGCTATCGCCTACGAGCCGGCAGCGATCTTACTTTCGGCCTGCGTCCTGAGCATATTATTGAAGGACGTGGAGATGTGCCCCCGGGCGCGGCCGCCTTCGAGGCGCGGCTCGACGTTGTTGAGCCGATGGGCATGGAGACCATGGTTTACTTCGTTGTTGACGGGGTGGAGGTCTGTGGCCGGGTAAATCCCGCCGCCGCGGGTCGCGTCGGGGAGGCAATGCGGCTCGTCGCCGATCTTAACCAAATGCACCTAATCGATCCGCGCACAGAACTTGTAATTTAACTCGCGCGGTCCACGCCCTTTGCCGGAGCCAGCAAAGCGCGCATCTACGATCAGGCGAGAAGAGTTCGCGATAGGGTAGTCGTAATTACCGGCGCGCCGCGCGGCACCCGGAAAAGAACTTGCTCGATACCTGGGAGCGGTTGACTCGCACGTCGTCGCAACGCTCAATGCATTCGACAGAGCACTCAAGGTAATCAAGACCGGGCTCGAAGCAGCGCAACTTGATACCGTCCGCCCTTATTGGAAATGGGGCGGAATCACCCTCTGGGCGTACTTGGCAAACCGGAAGAGACCGCGGCAGCGGTGTTTCTCGCAAACAACGCTGTGAACCCCGTCTCCGGCAGCGATTTACTGGTGGGGGCGCAAATGATGGAAAGCGCGATCATGCTTCGACCAGCTCAAGCACCTCACCGCTTGGATCGAAACAAGCCGCTATAAGCCGGCTAGGGCCGCCATCGAGTGAAACAGCGAAGTCCCGCTCGACGAAGCCGCGCTCTTCACGATCGATCCCTCGAACGACTTTCCGAAACCCCCCGAACGACGCACTGAGCGCAAGAATATCGTCCCGTCCCCACCAGAACGCGTCTCCCTGTGCGGCTAAAGGGCGTGAAGGATCGATTGCCGCGTGGACAAAGAGCAGGCCCTGTTCCTCGGTAAAGGCTGCATGATGCAGGGCCGAGAATAGTGCTGTGTGTCCCGGAGTGGCGTTCATAACGCCACGGAGCGCCCCCGTCCAACGCGTTATCGTGCGGGCGCCGTCACGGGTGGCGGCAAATCCTTGTCGCAAATCGCCACCATAGGCCCTCACGGTCGCTTCCATGCCGACCCTGACTGTCCATTGTAGGACTTCGCCCGGATTGGGGGCGAATTGCAGCTGCAGTAGTTTCTGCCACATTTCTTCTTGCGCCCCACGGAGGAAGGCCACGTCACAGACGAAACCGCGCTGGCGCCCGAGAACCCGGCGGCGAAAATCGAGGAGCTCGTCTATAGTGGCGAGCACCGCGTCGCCATAGCCGATATAATTACCGAGATAAACCACCCGGTCGCCCTGCCGGTACCGGTCGCTGATCATATCGTGCAATCGGACGAGGCGTTGCGCTGCGCCGTTTATGGCGGCGATCGCCCAAACCCGCCGGGCGCCCTGCAGCCGGGCGAGTTTTTTGTCCGGCCTCGCCCCGTTCACCCCCTGTCCCGGTGCGGATCCTGCTTGAGCGCTCAAGCCGCCAGCAACTGTTCAACCCGCTGGGTCGCGGTGGTCTCATCGATCCGCTCGACGGCGGCGAACTCGCGCACGAGACGATCGAGCGCGGCTTGGTAGATCTGCCGCTCGCTATAGGATTGCTCCGGCTGGCCGACATTGCGATAGAGGTCGCGAACCACCTCGGCGATCGAACCGGGGTCCCCGGAAGCGATCTTGGCTTGATACTCCTGCGCGCGCCGGCTCCACATGGTCCGTTTAGCCCGCGACCGCCCGCGCAACTTCGCGAGTGCCGCATCCATCTCCTTTCGGCTTGACAGCCGCCGAAGGCCGGACACCTTCGCCTTGGTTAGCGGTACTCGTAGCGTCATGCGCTCTTTGTCGAAATGCACCACAAAGACATTGAGCGTATAACCAGCGATCTCCTGCGTCTCGATCCCGACGATCTTGCCAACCCCGTGGGTCGGATACACGACGAGATCGCCGGCGGCGAATGGAACCTTTTCCGAAGTCATTTCCAACTCTCACAATCGGTCCGCTTGAAACTGCCGGGACGCTTTAGCCGATTCGCCGAACCACGCGACAGCAACCGTCCACAACACGACCAAGAGCGCACGGGCATCAATAGCATGAACGTCAGAATACCGTGAAAAGCCTGTCGGAAGCCAGCAGATCAGGCGTAGTCACTCCGCAAATCGGACGTCGAGGACTTTGTGCCATCACATCGTGGCACACGGCCTGCTAGCTCCTGCCCGGATTAGGGCTGAAGTACTTGTCGTATTTATCCGGCACATCCTTCCATTCATCGGCATCAGCGGGGTATGGCTTCTTACGCGTGATATTGGGCCAAGCCGCCGAATATTCGCGGTTGAGCTCGAGCCATCTCTCGGCCGGCCGTTCGCTATCGGGAATGATGGCCTCGACCGGACACTCAGGCTCGCACACCCCGCAATCGATGCATTCATCGGGATGGATCACCAGCATATTCTCCCCCTCGTAGAAGCAGTCGACGGGGCACACCTCTACACAATCCATGTATTTGCAACGGATGCAGGCTTCTGTGACGACATAAGTCATGGTGATCGGTTCTTCTCCTGAGCTTCAAAAGCCGTCTTGCGTCAGTCGGACCGTCGGGGTAAGCCTTGACCGAAAACGCGGTGGTGCGCTATCCAATGCTCGCCAACCGATATATGTAGATAAGTCCGCGACCGCGATGTGCCAGGGTGCGCCCCTGTTTGGCGATCCTGGCCACGTGAGAGTGAGCTTGCATTCTTGTTGCGGCCGCATCGTCCATTTCGAGCCGTTCGACCTAGTCCCGGTGGTCCAAACAAGGACGTTAACGATCATGGTCGTTTGCCTAACATGCGGGCTCGCCGCCGGGCAACCCCACAAGGCTTGGGGTTTTCCCAGATACTCGGAAAAATTGTCTGAATCATTATTATAACACGTTTTATTGATGCCGAAATCGGCTCGGGTTCGCACCGTCTCATTTTTCGCTTTCGTGGTCATGCCGATGGAAGTTAACCGCCGCCCCGGCCGTTGTTTGCCGATTCACCACCCCAACCACGGATTCGATCGTGAGGAAGCGCGGCAAGATAGTCGTTCTTCACTTTGCTGGGCGGATGCCGCTCGCAGGCATCGCATGGCAGGCGATGCATTATCTTTTAGGAATCGAGCAACTCGGCTATGAAGCCTGGTATATCGAAGACAGTGGCGCCAATCCTTACGACCCACGGGCGAACAGCATCGTGATGGAATGCGACTACAACGTTGCGTATCTTAGGCGAACAATGGAGAAATACGGGTTCGGGGGCCGTTGGGCCTACTGGGATGCGATCCACAATGTTTATTATGGACTGCCCCCCGGCCGCGTCCGGATGCTTTATGCCGAGGCAGAGGCCGTGATCAACCTTTGCGGCGCGACACGGTTACGCGAGGAGCATCTCGCGTGCCCGATCCGGATCATGATCGATACCGACCCCGTGTACGAGCAGATCAAATATGCGAACGCCGACGCGGCGGCCCGGATCTATCTCGACGCCCACACACACTTCTTCACATACGGTGAGAATTTAGGGGCTTCGGATTGCCCAGTGCCACTTTGCGGCGTCCCCTGGCGCCCGACGCGGCCACCGGTAGATTCCAGCCTCTGGTCCGGACCGCACAACGCACCCCGATGCTTTACGACCATTGGGAGTTGGGAGAACAAGGGCAAAAACATTGAATTCGAGGGCTCGAAATATGTCTGGTCGAAGCACGTGAATTTTGTGCAGTTTCTCGATTTGCCGCGGTGTCGGCCAGCCAGCTGTTTCCGCATCGCGATGCTGCCGCCTGACGAGCACATGCGCGCGGCGGTAGTGAAGTGCGGTTGGAGCCTGCTCGATCCCCGCCCGATTTCGGCTGATATGGCACGTTATCAAAATTTTATAGTCGACTCCGGCGGCGAGTTTACCGTCGCAAAAGACATTTATGTCCGACCGAACAGCGGCTGGTTCAGCGATCGCAGCGTTTGCTATCTTGCCGCAGGTCGCCCGGTGGTAACGATGCGAACGGGATTCAGCAAATTCTATCCGGTTGGCCATGGCCTCTTCGAATACACTACTCATGAGGAGGCGCTTGCCGCCATCGACGCGATCGCCGCCGACTATGCCAGTCATAGCCGTGCGGCGCGCGCGCTGGCCAGGGAATATTTCGCCGCCGATCGCGTCCTCGGCGGGCTGTTGGGAGCGGTTGGGCTCTGAGACGCCGGACCGCGGCTTGATAGATATCGCCTCTAGAATTGAGATCTTGCGACCTTAAGGGAGGCGTACAGGATCCAACCATGGAAGCTTTCGCGACCTGGATCGCCGCCAAGCCCACTGTAGACGGAACGACCGAGGGCGCGTTGTGGGTTCATCGCTCCAGCAATGATTTATTCTGGGAAAGGCTGTCCTTCGGCCTGGTCATGCTCGCCGTGGTACTTGCTCTTTTAACCTTCCGCGACTACGGTGTCACGTGGGACGAGGATGCCCATAACTGGTATGGGAACTTTGTACTCGACTATTACTTATCGTTCTTTGCCGATCGGGATGCTCTTCATTGGCGTGACCTCTACAATTACGGTGCGATCTTCGACACTGTCGCTGCGGCGCTCAATCGTGTTTCCCCGATCGGGATTTATGAAACCCGGCACCTTCTCAATGCTCTCGTCGGAATTCTTGGTCTCACCGGTTGCTGCAAGCTCGGTCAGGCGATAGGCGGCGCGCGCGTCGGATTTATTGCCGCCCTCTTCCTTCTTTTAACGCCAAACTATTACGGACAGATGTTCAATAACCCAAAGGATATCCCCTTCGCGGTCGGTGTCGTTTGGGCGACCTACTACATGGTTCTGATCCTGCCCGGGCTGCCGCGCCCGCCGCGTCGTTTGCTGGTCAAGCTCGGCATAGCTGTCGGTATGACCATGGGGGTGCGCGTCGGGGGCTTGCTGCTACTTTGCTATCTCGTCCTGTTGCTGGCGCTCGACGGCATGTGGCGAACAATCGCCGCGCGGCGAGCTTTCTTGCTGATCGAAGGTATTTGGATCGGGCTTTGGCGCGTTCTTCTCCCGGTCGCTCTCTTCGCCTACTCGGTCATGTTGCTGTTCTGGCCCTGGGGACAGACCGATCCGGTCGAAAATCCACTGCGCGCCCTTATTTTTTTTTCGCATCAGACTTTTCCATTTAGCACCTTGTTCGCTGGACGGTTCATCCCCGCATCCGACCTGCCTTGGGCTTATCTTCCTACCTATGTCGTTCTCGCGCTGCCCGAACTCGTCCTTGTTCTCCTGTTATGTGCTCCGGTCGTTGCGAGCGTCGTCATCTTGCGCGGGCGGTCCCGCATTCGCCGGGAACCCGCCCTTGCGCATTTTATCCTCAGTTTCGGAATCGTCTTCCCAGTCGCCTTTGCGATCGCAATCAAAGCCGTGCTGTTCGACGGCATGCGTCATTTTATCTTTGTTCTGCCGCTGGTCGCGGTTGCCGCGGCCTTGGTCGCCAATCAGGCATGCGCCCGGCTGGCGCGCCTTCCATACTGGCGGCCGATTTGTATGATGCTGATAATCTATGGCATCGCTCATGTTTCGATCATGGCGATGCTGCATCCAGACCAATATATATACTACAACGCTTTTGTGGGAGGTGTTGGAAATGCGCAACAAAAATTCAAACTTGATTATTGGGCGAACTCCTATGCCGAAGCGGTAAACGGCCTCGAGAACTATCTGCGCGCCAGATACGGCCCGGATTTCGAGGAGCGCGAGTTTACTGTCGCAGTGTGCGGGCCGCCCATCTCGGCAGATTACTATTTTTCGCCCAATTTCCGTTTTACCCGCCAGCGTTCCCAAGCGGAGTTCTTCATCGCTTTCACTAAAGACAATTGTGATCGTGCACTGCCGGGTCGGCCCGTCTACCAGGTCGAGCGTATGGGCGCTCTGCTCTCCGTTGTGCTTGATTGTCGTGATATGCTCACCGAGCAGCGATCGGCTAAGCGACCCCTGGTGGGCGCGTTGCCAAAGTCTGCCCGGGGAGGGGTCATACGTTGATGCTCGTTGCACCGCGTCCGGCCACACGCTCCATAGCGGAATAGGCAAACCCGCGTTGGCGGTTTGCGTTTCTGGCTGTGGCCGGTCTCGACAAGACCGAGTCCGTAGGGGCGGCGATGGAACGTTCCGAATACGATAAACTCGATCGCGTCGAGGACCGAATGTGGTGGTTCGCCGCCAGTCATCGGAACTTGCTGACACTCGCCCCGCAGCGGGTGCCGCTTGAAGCCGGAGGGTGGCCGATCTTGGACGCAGGTTGCGGGACAGGCGGCTTCCTCGCGCAGTTGGCGGCGCGCTATCCCGATCGCGCCCTGTTCGGGCTCGACATCGAGCCGCTAGCCTGCAGGCGCGCAGCCGCAAAAAGTGACCGTCCTGTCTGCGCAGGATCGCTCAATGCGCTACCCTTCCCCGACCGTGCATTTGCAGTAGTCTTCAGCGTCGACGTATTGTGCCATCGCGATGTCGATGAGCGCGGTGCCTTGCTGCAATTCCATCGCTGCCTCGCGGAAAACGGCTGGCTCGTGATCAACCTGCCGGCCTACAGGTGGATGTTGTCGCGACACGACGCTGCAGTGCATAATATCCGGCGCTACACGAAGAGGAATCTGAGCCGGCTCTTGGCTGCCGCCGGTTTCCGCCTCGTCTATACGACATATTGGAACAGCGTATTATTTCCATTTCTGGTGATAACACGCAAGCTTCTTCCCAGAAGCGGCAGCGAGGCCAGCGACGTTATGCTGTACCCTCGCCCGATCGACGCGCTCTGCCGCGCGGTTACGATTTTGGAAACCGCCATATTGCGTGCGGGCTTAAGACTTCCATTCGGCGGTTCGGTTCTCGCCATCGCTGCTAAAAGAGGCTCTACTTGTGATTGAAGCCAGTCGGCGGCACCTCGACACCGAGCCGCCTCGGTTCGCGCTGACGATTGTGATTCCGGTTTACAACGGGGCGAGCAGCATCGCCGACTTGGTTGGCGCGCTGGAGCACCTGTCGATCGCAGGTGGACACGAGATCATACTCGTCAATGACGGTAGCGGCGATGATAGCCTGGCGATCTGTCACGCGCTCTTCGACACGGCGCGGGTGCCAATGACGCTCGTCAGCCTCGCCCGCAATTACGGCGAGCATAATGCGGTAATGGCGGGGCTGCGTTATGCGAGCGGGGCGCATGTAATCACGATGGACGACGACCTGCAGAATCCGCCGAAGGAGGTGGAGCGCCTATTGGCCTTCGCCCAGCGCAGCGCAAAGGAGGTGGTTTATACCTATTACGACGACAAACGGCACGCAGTGTGGCGCAACCTCGCCAGCCGTTTTACCAATCGTGTCGCGGATTACGTCCTCGATAAACCAAAGGGCTTGTATCTGTCGAGCTTCCGCTGCATGACCGCATTCGTCGCACGGGAAATTATTCGCTATGAGGGGCCCTTTCCCTATATCGATGGATTGATCCTTCAGGTAACGCAGGACATCGATCGTTTGCTTGTGGGCCATCTTCCACGTGCAACGGGCAGCAGCAACTATACGGTGCGCCGGCTTTTGCGGTTGTGGATGAACATGTTTTTCAACTTTTCGGTCATGCCTCTACGGATCAGCACGCTAACCGGCTTTGCCTTGAGCGCGCTCGGAGCACTCGGAGTAGCGATGGCGGTCGGCGAAGCATTGTTCTCATCACCGCCGCCCGGCTGGGCCTCGTTGATGGCGGCGGTGTTGCTGCTCTCGGGCGTTCAGCTATTGATCCTTGGGATCGTCGGGGAATACCTCGGCCGACTCTATCTGACGGCGAACCAGAAGCCGCAATCGGTAGTCAAGGAAGTGCACTACGCCCGGCCCCGAGAGCCCGCCGCGAACGGATCGCCCGTTTGGCGGAGCGAGCCTCGTTGAGCGCAATGTCGTCTGCTACACCAGGCTCTCGGCGATTGCGGCATCAGCCCAAATGCGTCGCCATAGTGCTTTATGTATGTGACGCTCGGCTCGGACCACCCGGGCAGCCATGTCAACGCGGGCCGTCGGCCTCAGCCTCTGAACATAGCGTCTGGCTGAAAAAGCCGTTGATCTCGGCGATAACCCGGTCGGTCATCTCTTCGCAGAGCTGTGGGTACATTGGCAGGCTCAAGGTCTGCTGGGCGGCGCGCTCGGTTACCCTGAGGCCCAACGGGCCGGTGGCGAGACGGTCGCGATAGGCGGGCTGCAAATGAATCGGGATCGGATAGTGGATGCCGATCCCGATCCAGCGGAATGCAACCGGGCGCGCAATGCATCGCGCTAGGGGAGGCGGATCACATATTGGTGGAACACATGGGTCGCGTCCTGACGGCGTAACGGGAGCATTAGCGGAAGTCCCGCCAAGCCAGAATCGTAACGGTCGGCGATGGTACGCCGACGGGCATTGTCGGCCGCAAGCCTCCTGAGCTTAACGCCGAGGACCGCCGCCTGCACCGGATTGAGGCGCGAATTGATGTCGATGCGGGCGCTGACATAGCGCTCGCGCCAGCCATATCGCGAATTTCACGCAGCGTCGCGGCAAGAGCTGGATCCTCGGCGACGACCATGCCACCATCGCCGAGCGCACCGAGGTTCTTTGTCGGGTAAAAGCTAAAGCACCCGACGTCGCCGAATGATCCTGTTGGTTGTCCGCGATTGAGTAGAGCGCGCCGTGGCTTCGCAATCCTCGATCAGGCCCAGGCCATAGGCGCGGGCAAGCTCGTGGAGGGCAGCGAGTTCGGCTGGCTGGCCATAGAGGGTGCACAGGCAGCATCGCTGCAGGCCGACCAGGAGGTGGCGCGCGTAACGTCCGCGAGAGCTCGTGCGGATCCATCGTATAGAATCCCGGCTCGACGTCGATAAGCACCGCCGTCGCACCGGCCCGTTCGATCGCTGTGACGGTCGCGACAGCAGTATGCGACACGGTAAACACAAGATCGTCACAGGCGCGTGACCCAAGCTCAATTGCATTCGTCCCGCTTGCACAACCGACGGCGTGAGCGGCACCGATACAATCGGCAAAGGCGGCCTCGAAGGACTCGACTTCTCGGCCGAGGAGGTAGCCTCCGCCCTCAAGAACGCGCGGGTCATAGGCTGTCGATTGCGGGTTGTTGCGCGATATAGCCCCCGGGCAAGTCGGTTTGAGGGATCACTACTGAGTGAGGCTTCCGGGGGGGGCACGCGCCCTCACAGATAGCTAGTAAGATGGCGGCGATAATAGTCAAGCGATCGACGAAGCCCATCGGCGAGGCGGACGCGCGGGCGCCAGCCAGAGAGCGTGCGAAAGCGGCGATCATTGGTCACAAAGTCACCGATATCGATGCGCTTGCGTTCCGGCGGAAACTCCCGGATCTCGTATTTCCCTCCGCCATACGCCGCGACGATCGCCTCGGCCAAAGTCGCCAGACTATAGGGCTCGCCGCCCCCAACATTAAGTGCCAGCCCCTCGGCCTCCTGTGTGACCGCGGCACAAAGGAACGCGTCGGCCGCATCGTCGACGTAAAGCAGATCTCGACGCTGCTCGCCGCCCCAAACCTCGAAGGGTTCTCCCTCGATCACACGGCGCAGCCAGATGCCTAGAAAGGTCTGTCGGGCATCCTTGATGCGCATTCCCGGCCCGTAAACGTTGGTCAACCGCAAAGAGCGGCTCTTGATTCCGTAGACATCGCGAAAAAGCAGATGATAGGCTTCCCCCGCCATTTTGTTGACACCGTTCACATCGACCGGTCTGAGCGGATGTTGCTCGTCGACCGGAAGATAGCTCGGCCGGCCATAGATCTGACGCGTCCCCGCATGGACGATCGTGATCCCCGGATTTACCGCGCGGCACGCTTCCAGCAGTTGGAGCTGGGCTGTGCAGTTGATCGCGAGGTCCTCTCCGGGTGCGGCCATCGAGTCCAGATGGCTGGTCTGCGCCGCGAGGTTGAAAAGGAAATCCTGACCGGCCAGCAAGTACCGCAGGACATAGCCGTCGCGGATATCGGCAATATTGACCGTAACCCGATCACGGATATCGGCGATATTGGCGATATTGCCGCCATATTCGGGAATCATGCTGTCAACCAGCAGAACCTCGGCATCGAGCGCGACAAGGCGCCGTGCCAACGCTGAGCCTATAAAGCCCATACCGCCCGTGATCACCACCCGAGCGCCTTCAAAAGCTTCGAGGCGGAAATCGGAGTTTGAGTTCACCTCTTCTCGCCGACTAATAGGATCGAAGGATGCGCATGAAACTCACGATGCGGCGACCGCTACGCGAACAACGCTATAGGGGCAAGAACTATTCCAGAATACCAGCGCTTAGCTATCTCGTAACGGCCTGTTGCTCGCAATCGCGGGCACTCATCAACATCACGCAGTGCTCCTGGGCTCCGCTTCGCAGGCATGATGAAAAGAGTTTGCAAAAGCTGCCGTTTGGTTGGGCCACTAATCATACGCGAGCAACGGCTTCCATGCCGCATCGAGCTGCGACATTTGTACCGGATCATTGTTCTCCTCGTATAATGACCGCGCCTCGATCGAGGGGCCGCGGCGCACTCCAAGCGCCTTCACCCGGATTGTGCGGAGAAATACGCCTTGCGGGATGACGATGATTTCGCCGACCCGGGTCGGGTGGCTGGCTTTCCTCACAGCGGCCCCATTGATGGTGATCGCTCCCGTCGTGCAAAGGCGGGAGGCGAGCGAGCGGCTTTTGGCGAAGCGGGCGAACCAGAGCCACTGATCGAGGCGCCGGCTCGTGAGCCCGGGCGAACCGCCGCCTCTCAAGCGAGGTTCAGCTCCCGCAGCTTCGCAAAGGGATGCCCTTCTCCTTGCGGCGGCTGCCGGGGGAGACGTCCGTTGACATTGCGTCGGCTGCGCGGTCGCCGGATGAAGTTCTCCTCGCCTCCGTGAACGACCGCGCGGTAACCGAGCGCTGCGAGCAGTCGTCGCAGAGCCGGCCGTTCTATGCCCGAGATTGCCGCGAGTTCGGCGTCCGCCGCGAAGGGTCCGCGGCGAGCGCGATGCCGCGCAGCAGCGGCGAGCTGCTCCAACCGATCCGGACGCAACCCAAGCCCGCTGAGAACGCGCAAGCCGACCGTGGCGTAGAACGAGGCTGGTAATGCTGGATCGACCTCGATCACCCTGGCGAGTTGGCGCGCGGATGGCAGCGGCGGCACTGGCCTTCCATGCTGCACCGCCCACAACAGTGCACGAAAGCGCATGGCGTCGGCGTGCAGAAGCGTCTGGAAATAAACGCTTTCAGTGCCGAACCGAACCCCTAGTCGGCTCAGCGCGGCCCGGTCTGGCGACTCAACCGCTCTGAGGTGATGAACGACCTCCACCGTCGGTAAACATCCGAGCGCACCGACGATCTGAAAGACTAGCCCCCGCCCCACGCCGCCGAGCGGCAAGGATTGCGCCGCGAAGAGCGGTGCCAACCGACGCTCGGTCTCAGCGCGCAGAAACGCCTGCAGACGCTGGCGTATCCTTTCGCGCGCCTCGCCCTCGACAAAGTCGCCGGTTAGCGGATCTGCCCGTGGTGTGAGTATCCGATCCCCCGCCGCCAACCGGCCGACGGACCCGCCGCGCCAACGCAACACTCCGCTGGGGTCGATCGCGAAAGCGTCATCCGGATCCGCAGCGAGACGCTGTGCGCGGACGATCACTTCGTGCCGCAGCACGCGGCTTGCGGCGGTCATCAGCATCCGCGCTTCGACGCCGGTGCTCGCGTCAGGAATGAAGCGCAGTCCGTCGAGGCGGCCCACACAGGCTCCCTCGACACGGACCTCACCCATCTCCGACACCTCGGCCTGCAGTTCTCCTTCGGATGCAAGTTGGCGGAAGATGAAAGCCGACCGCCGATCGACGAAGCGCTGAGTGATGCGGTCGTGCAAGGCATCCGAGAGCCGATCTTCGATACCGCGGGCACGCTCCTGCCACGCGGCCGCGTCCTCGACCCAGTCGCCACGATGGGCGATGTAGGTCCATGTGCGAACGTGCGCGATGCGGGCCATAAGCGCGTCGATATCGCCGTTGACGCAGTCCAGATTTGCCATCTGTCCGGCGATCCAGGCCGTCGGAAGCCGTTGATGGGGGCCGGCAAGATGGAGAAAGCAATGGCCAAGTAGCCGAGTATGAGTGTCGGCCATAACCTTGCGAAAATCGGGGATCTGACACACTTCCCAGAGCAGGCGGACCAGGCCGGGATGAACGGCCAGCCCAGCAACTTCCTGATTGCGGGCAAGCGCCTGCAAGGCGCGGTGGTCGTCGGCCTCCCGCGCTTGGACTAGACCGGGAATAGACGGGTGCTCATCAAGGCTCTTCAGCAACGCCGCGACCGACTCGAAGCGCAATCGGGTGTTGCGCCAACTTAGCCGTATCAGCGGATCAAATCGATGGGCCTCGACCGCCTCAACGATCTCCGGATCGAGAGGCCCTTGCTCGGCGGTGGTGCCGAAGGTGCCGTCGCTCATATGCCTCCCCGCGCGACCCGCAATCTGAGCGATCTCGGCAGCGTTGAGCCGGCGCGGACCGCGGCCGTCGAATTTGCCGATCCTGGCGAAGGCGACGTGGTCGAGATCCATGTTGAGTCCCATGCCAATCGCGTCGGTCGCGACCAGATAATCGACCTCGCCGGCCTGGAACATGCCGACCTGTGCGTTGCGCGCGCGCGGGCTAAGCGCGCCGAGAACGATCGCCGCCCCCCCTCGCTGATGACGGATCAGCTCGGCGAGGGAAAACACGTCTGCCATAGTAAAAGCAACGACGGCGCTGCGCGACGGCAACCGCGTTAGCTTCTTGTGGCCGGTATAGGAGAGTGTCGAAAAGCGCGGCCGATTGACGTACTCTACGTTATGGACGAGCCTGCGCATCAAAGGTTTGATCGTCTCGGCACCGAGGAACATCGTCTCTGAGAGGCCGCGCGCGTGGAGAAGGCGAGCGGTGAAGACGTGCCCACGCTCCGGATCGGCGCAGAGCTGGATCTCGTCGACGGCCAGGAAATCGACTTGCCGATCGAGCGGCATCGATTCGGTGGTGCAGACGAGATAGGACGGGTTCGGCGGCAGGATCTTCTCCTCGCCGGTAATTAAAGCGACCGAGCGGGCTCCCTTCAGCTTGACGATCCGATCGTAATTCTCTCGGGCGAGCAGCCTCAGCGGAAACCCGATCATGCCGCTCTGGTGGCCGAGCATGCGCTCGATGGCGAGATGTGTCTTGCCGGTATTTGTCGGCCCGAGAACCGCGACTAACCGCGGAGCAGAGCTGAGCTTGACCATGGGACGAAGGTATGTCGCTGGAGCAGCGAGAGGGCAAGTGCAAATCGACCGAGAACCGGGCAGTGCGACACTGAGACGGAGGTTTGCCCAGGCTTTGGTAGCCCGAGTTAACTGATTCTTTTGCTGCTTCGGCTAAAGATCCCAAGCCGCGACAGGATGGGCGCGATGATCAACGCTCGACTAACGGGATCTGAACCACTGATCGAGA
Organism: Allostellaceae bacterium; assembly: GCA_035272665.1. Classification (GTDB taxonomy): domain Bacteria; phylum Pseudomonadota; class Alphaproteobacteria; order ATCC43930; family CGMCC-115725; genus AP-15. Next base: position 2,381 of record DATEQL010000921.1, on the reverse strand, counting down.
ACTACTGTTCTCGGCTCGGAACCTTGCTCGGACACCGGTATACTGCGCTCGCCCTCCTCGCCGCGAAACAGGAGGCCGAAGCTGCCGCCCTGCTGGCCAACGAAGCAATGCTGCAGGCACAGGCGGCCGATCGTTCGAAAAGCAAATTTCTCGCCAATATGTCGCATGAATTGCGTACGCCCCTCAACGCGATCATCGGCTTTTCAGAAATTCTAAAGCTCACTCCCACTCAGCCGAGCGAACGTTATCCAGAATATGCCAGATATATTCATGATGCGGCCGTACCTCTTCTTAATATCATCAACGGTGTGCTCGATCTTGCGCGGATCGAGGCGGGGAAGGCAGCACTCGATGAACAGCCCGTTGCCGTTGGTGAACTGGTTCGTTCAGCGATGCGAACGATCCGGCCGGCCGCTCAAAGGAAGTCTATCGAGATCAAATGCGAAGTCGAACACGCAGGGACACAGATCTGCGTCGACCCGGTGAAATTTGGACAAATATTGTTAAATCTGTTATCGAATGCTGTTAAATTTACCGAGCCCTCGGGGCGAGTGGTGATCGAGTCCGTTCTCGACGACCGAGGAGGTCTGACGCTTTCGATCACGGACTCAGGCATCGGCATCCCACCTGAGTTCTTGCAAAGAGTATTCGAACCCTTCGAGCAAGTCGAAGACCACCTGACCCGAAAAAACGATGGAGCCGGTCTCGGCCTGCCAATCGCCAGGGGTCTGATCGAGCTGCACGGCGGCGAGCTGTTCCTGAGCAGTGATCTCGGGATTGGCACGACGGCCGCGTTGCGGTTGCCCCATGACCGGATCCATTTCGTCGCAACTTCGGTCCTGGCATGAAGACGACGCGCGGATTTCCCTCAATCTCCAGATAACGAGCTGCTGGCCGCGGTCTGCAACGGAACCTTTCACCAAGGGGAGATTCATGGACGGTAGCGATATTTCCGAGCTTCATGACCTACGCTTGGGACGCGTTATCGCGGTCTCAGCCTCGCAAGCGGTTGTCTTGCTCGAGCCGCGGGCCACGGCTGGCGTGGCGGACACCGTTTTGCCCCTCGAGATGGGCGCTTTGGTCAAGGTGCACACGCGCGTATCGACTGTGTTCGGCATGGTGACCGGCCTCAGGGTCCCTCTGCCGAGTTCGGAGAGTTCCGGCAAGGATCTGAAGCTCGTGGAGATCGAGCTTGCCGGCGAGATCCGGCACGCAGACGGCGCCGCCGGTTCCTTTCGGCGCGGGGTATCGGCGTATCCGCCGCTGGATGAGCCCGTCTACCTCGCCTCGGCCGCGGATCTTGCACAGGTCTATTCGCGCCCGAAGGAACCGACTGTTCCGGTCGGGACGATCCATCAGGACGATGCCGTACCGGCTTACATTCTGATCGACGAGCTGTTCGGCAAGCACTTTAGCATAGTCGGAACTACCGGATCCGGAAAATCCTGTGGCGTCGCCACAATCCTCAATGCGGTCATTGCGCGCAATCCGAACGCCCATGTGATGCTGCTCGATCCCCACAATGAATATATCAGCGGCTTTGGCGAGCGCGCTGCCGTCCTCAGTCCTGTTGACGGCTTGTATTTGCCATATTGGTTGTTCAACTTTGAAGAATTAGTCGAGGTGATCATTGGGCCAGATCACAACGGCGAGCAGGTAAAAATACTTGGGGAAGCGGTACTGGCCGCCAAGCAATCCTATTTCGCCAAAGCCGGCCTGGAGAGGTTTGGGACAGTCGACACGCCGGCCCCGTACCGCATGTCGGACGCACTTCGCTTTCTGGACACTGCGATGGGCAGCCTCAATCGTCCGGACAGCGTCGCCGCATACCAGGCCGTCAAGGGTCGGATTTTGGCCCTCCAGAGCGACGCTCGCTATGGTTTCGTATTCGGCGCCCGGTTGACTCTGCGCGACGAGCTGTCGGACATACTCGCCCGGCTTTTCCGTATACCGGTCAATGGCAAGCCGGTCACGATCCTCGATCTCTCTGGCGTCCCTTCGGAAGTTTTGAACGTGGTGGTCTCCGTCCTCTGCCGCCTCGCATTCGATTTCGCCTTATGGAGCGAGACGCCGACCCCGATCACGATTATTTGCGAGGAGGCACACCGTTACGCACCGCGTGACAAGGAGTTGGGCTTTGAGGCGGCAAAGCGGGCGCTGTTTCGAATCGCCAAAGAAGGCCGCAAATACGGCGCTTCGTTGTGTGTGGTCAGTCAGCGGCCGTCGGATCTGGCGCCGGGTCTGTTGTCGGAATGCAACACGATCTTTGCCTTCCGTATGACCAGCCAGGAGGATCAGGATATCGTGCGCAGCGCTCTACCCGAGGCCTCCCACGGTCTGATGAATTTCTTGCCGGCCCTGCGTAACGGCGAAGCGATCGC
>DATEQL010000920.1:0-4905 GCA_035272665.1 Allostellaceae bacterium | reverse complement strand
CGCCGAGGTGGCACGGCTGACCCACCGCGCGGGTGGTCTGTTCGTCGTCGACAACGTCTTTGCTACCCCGCTCCTGCAAACGCCATTGGCGCTCGGCGCCGACGTCGTCGTCTATTCGGCGACCAAGCACATCGACGGCCAAGGGCGCTGTCTCGGGGGTGCCATCCTGGCGTCGGAGAAGTTCATCAAGGACGATCTCGGTCTCTTCTACCGGCATACTGGGCCGTCGCTGAGCCCGTTCAATGCCTGGCTGTTGCTGAAGGGGCTCGAGACGCTCGAGCTCCGGGTCGACCGGCAGTGTCGTACCGCCGTCGCGATCGCGCGCTACCTCGAAACCCATCCCAAAGTTACCAGGGTGCTCTACCCGGGGCTGCCGAACCACCCGCAATACGAATTGGCTCGGCGCCAAATGAAGCAAGGCGGCTCTCTGGTGTGCTTTGATGTCGCCGGCGGCAAGGCGGGCTGCTTCCGCTTTCTCGATGCGTTGCGGCTCGTCGACATCTCGAATAATCTCGGCGATTCGAAGAGCCTCGTTACCCATCCGGCGACGACGACGCATTCGCGTCTGAAGCCCGAGGCGCGGGCCGAGCTCGGGATCGGCGACACCCTGGTGCGCTTTTCGGCCGGGCTCGAAGCCGAGGCCGACCTGCTCGCGGATATCGAGCGCGCGTTGGACCGTGTCTGAGGGGGCCGCGTAAGCTCTTCCCAGCGGCTCCCTCGGCCGATACCCTGCCGCCAGTTTTTCGTTGGAGATGGGCAATGGCCTCTATCGGGATAATCGCTCAAGGCACGATGGGATCCGGCGTTGGCCGGCGGTTGAGGGAAAGCGGCGCGGAGGTTCGCACCCTGCTGTCCGGGCGCAGCCCGGCGAGCGCCGAGCGCGCGCGTGCGGCCGGCATGGTCGGTACGGCCGACGAGCGCGCGCTGCTCGAGGGTGCGGACTTCTTTTTGTCGATCCTGCCGCCCGGTGAGGCCGAGCCGCTCGCCCGCCGCCTGGCGCCGACGCTGGCGGCGCTCGACCGCAAGCCGGTCTATCTCGACTGCAATGCGGTCAGCCCGCAGACGGCGATCCGCATCGGCGAGATTATCGCGCCGACCGGCGCCCATTTTGTCGATGCCGGGATCATCGGCGGGCCGCCGCGTCCGGGATATAAGGGGCCGTCGATCTATGCCTCGGGCGAGCACGTGCGCGAGGCCCTGCCGTTGCGCGATTGGGGGATCGATCTGCGCGCGATCGACGGTCCGATCGGTGCCGCTTCCGCGGTCAAGATGTCCTATGCCGGGATCACCAAGGGCACGACCGCGATCGCCGCGGCGATGCTGCTCGGTGCGGCGCGCTTCGGCTGCGCCGAAGCGTTGATCGCCGAGCTCTCCGACAGCCAGCCGCAAATGCTCGCCCGAATGCGAAACAGCATCCCGGGGATGTACGACAAGGCCTATCGCTGGGTCGCCGAGATGGAGGAAATCTCGGATTTTCTCGAAAAGAACCCGCCATCGCATGACATGTATGCCGCGATCGCCTGCCTCTATGACTATATCGCGGCGGCGCACGCTGTGACGCAACCCGGCCCCGACAACGCGATACGCACGCTCGACCGCGTCCTCGGGAGAGGCTGAGGAGCGGCCCGGTTCCCCCGCTCCGTTCGCGAAGCGGGGAGCGACGCCCGGACAACCCGCCTTGCGGGTCGTTCTGGGAGATTGCTGCACCCGCAAGCCATTCACGAAGAAGAGGCGACTGTTTTCGCCTTTTTAGCAATTCTCTCGCATTTGACATGTAACTGACGAAAAATTTCGAACAATTGACGCTCGCACCGACCCCATTTCCGACGCCCTTGTGTTACAAATCGTTACAGATAATGGCAAACGTTAACAGGCACATATGACCATATCATCTTCGTTGGCTTGCACGAGGCCTCGGTTCGAAGCCGCTCTTGAAGGCGAACCTCCATCGAGCGAGTGTCCCCATTGCCTAGATCCCGTGTTCGGACCTGGTTGGTGGTGCGAAAACTGTAATATCTCTGCATTTCCCGATATGATCCTCGACGCCGACTATGAGCCCGAGCCGGTCGAATCCGGCGGCGACGAAGAGCCCGACGACGACTTCGGCTAATCAAAGCTTCTCGCGCTCGGCATCAACCGAGCGACGAGACTCCCTATTGCGCGACCTGGTGGCCGGCGAGATGCTCGAGAACGCGCACCAACCCGGAGTGGTCCCAGCCTTTGCCGCCGAGTGCAGCGGCAGCGTTGAACAGCTCCTGGGTCGTTGCCGTGTTGGGCAGTGCAAGGCTGAGAGCGCGCCCCCCTTGCAGCGCGAGGTTCAGATCCTTCTGGTGCAATTCAATGCGAAAGCCAGGGTCAAAGTTGCGCTTGATCATCCGCTCGCCGTGAACCTCGAGGATGCGTGAGGAGGCGAACCCGCCCATCAGCGCCTGCCTGACCTTGGCGGGGTCCGCCCCGGCGCGCGAGGCGAACAACAGTGCCTCACCCACCGCCTCGATCGTCAATGCGACGATGATCTGATTTGCCACCTTGGTCGTCTGACCGTCGCCGTTGCCGCCGACCAGCGTGATGTTCCTACCCATCAGCTCGAAGAGCGGCTTGACCTTGGCAAAAGCGCGTTCGGGCCCCCCGACCATAATCGTCAGCGACGCCGCCTTGGCGCCGACCTCGCCGCCCGACACCGGCGCGTCGAGGTAATCGCAGCCTTTCTTGTTGATTTCGGCGGCAAAGAGCTTGGTCTCGATCGGCGAGATCGAGCTCATGTCGACAACGATCTTGCCGGGTGACAATCCCTCCGCGACGCCGTCGGGATCGAACAGCACGCTCCTGACGTCAGGCGTGTCCGGCACCATCAGGACAATGATCTCGGAACGCCCGGCAATCGCCTTCAAGGTGTCGCAGACAGCAGCGCCCGCCTCCCGGACATCCGCTGGCAGACGCCGCTTGCCATAGACCAAGAGTTCGTGTCCGCCCTTGATCAGGTTGAGGGCCATGGGATGCCCCATGATCCCGAGCCCGACAAAACCGATCTTCATGCTCCCTCCTGCCCGCCTTGGTGAGACGTGATCGCCCGCACACTGCAACAGTTTCGGCCGCAGCCTCAAGTCGGGCGTCGTCGCGCGAAAACCTGTTGCTGCAACAGCCTAAACCACAGGAGATTACCGCTCCCGGCCCGGCAAACCCGGAGAATACTAGTTGAATGAAGGGATGTTGACCCGATGATCTCGAGCGATGCCTGGGATGTCGTCATTCTCGGATCCGGCATCGCCGGCCTAGCCGGAGCACTCGCTGCCCATGAACTGGGCTTGCGGCCGCTCGTCCTCGAAAAGGCGCGCACGCTGGGGGGCGGCACGGTCAATTAGTATGGACTGATCTGGGTTGGCCAGAACCATCTGGCCCAGGCAGCCGGCTACCAGGACAGGCGAGACGAAGTCATCGCCTATATGCGGTTTCTCGGCGGCGGCAGTTGCGACGACGACCGAATGTCCACATTCGTCGACCGTTCGCCGGAAGCGCTAAAGTTCTTTGAAGAATGCGGTGTCTGCTTTCACCTCGTCCGAGCCTCACCGACCACTATTACGGCAAGTCCCCGGGTTCCCATGCGGCCGGGCGGTCTCTCGAGGTCGACCTGATCTCGGGATTCGATCTCGGCGACTGGCGCGAACGCGTCTCGGCGCCTGATGACGTGCCCTGTTTTGTGACCACGGAACAGCAAATCGCCTGGGGCGGCATCAACAGCTTTTCACATTGGGACCGTGACCTCGTCAGTGAGCGCAAGCGGCAGGACATGCACGGCAAGGGGCTGGGCTTGATCTGCCACTTCCTCAAACTGCTGGCTGCCCGCGATGCGACGGTGCTGACCGATCAGCACGTCGAACGCCTTGCGGTCGAAAACCGGCGAGTGACTGGCGTCATAATGCGGTCGGGCGAAACCATCGGAGCCGGCAAGGGCGTCATCCTCGCTACCGGCGGTTACAGCGCAAATCCGCAGATGAGCTGGGAATTCGAGCAGCTTCCGGGCTTCGCCCAGGAGGCATCGGGCTTGATGCCGGCATCTCTGACTGGCGACGGCCTCGTCCTCGGCGCGGAGATCGGCGGCATATTGCATAAGATCGAGAACAGCCTGCGGGTGATGCTGTCCTACACCATTCCGCCGGAGAAGCCAGGCGGCACGGCGACCTGTGTCTATGCCGGGATTGTCGAACTGTGCAGCCCGCATACGATGTTGGTGAACAAATACGGCCAGCGCTTTGCCGACGAAACATTCTTCCAAGGGATCGCGCCGCGGCTCCGGTTGTTCGACCCGGTGCAGCATGAATATCCCAATCTGCCCGCCTATCTGATTTTCGACACGCAATATCTGAAGAAACATTCCTTCGCCAACCGACCAGTCGGCAGCGCCGTGCCGAAGACGGTGTCGCGCGCGGGAAACTTGCCGGAACTGGCCGCGACACTCGGGATCGATCGCGACGGGCTGGAGAAAACGGTCTTCCGCTTCAACGGTTTCGTAGAGACCGGCGCGGACGATGATTTCCATGGTGGCGAAAACCAATGGAGACTTGCGTCTGCGAAAGCCACGCCGGGCACCGATGGCAGCCTTGGAACCATAGAAAAGCCACCGTTTTACGGTGTAGAGCTGCGTCCGGCTGGCGGCTCGTCAGTCGGCTTGCTGACAGACATTCGGGGACGGGTGATTCACCAGCGGCGTCACCCCATTCCCGGCCTCTACGCCTCCGGCAATGCCGCGGCCGCCACCGAGCAAGGTGTGGGCTACCAGGCCGGCTTGTCGCTCGCTTCGTCGATGACGTTCAGCTACCTCGCCGTCCGGCATATGGTCGACGGCTGGTGAATTGCACCAGCGCGCACGGCGCGGTTCGTCACTCCCCGTAGCGCCGTGGTAGGATC
>DATEQL010000919.1:0-4258 GCA_035272665.1 Allostellaceae bacterium | reverse complement strand
CGGCCCAGAGCCGCAGCGTCGCCTCGTCCAACCGATCTGCGAGCGCCTGATACTTGCCGTGGATTACCCCGGTGTCCTCCATGTCCCAACGCTGGCAGAATCACCATGATTGTTCAAGTTATTTCTGCTAGATTCCTTAGGTGCCCGACGGCTTCGCCCCTTCGCGTCTGCCTTCCGTCCCGAGGTCAAATCGATGCAGCCGCCTGAACGAGCGTTCCAATTCGAGGGGTTCACCCTCGATCTGAGACGCGGCTACTTGCGCGGCGCGGACGGCGAGATCGAGCTGCGACCGAAGAGCTTCGAAGTGCTGCGCTATTTGGTCGAGAACGCCGGCCGACTGGTCTCCAAGGACGAGATCATGAAGGCGGTCTGGCCGAACGTCATCGTGACCGACGAATCGCTCGCGCGATGCGTCAGCGACGTGCGTTTTGCCCTTGGCGACCGCCGGCAACGGATCATCAGGACCGTGCCGCGCCGCGGCTACCTGCTGACCGTTCCGGCCGCCGAGGCAGAGGCGAATGTGGCGGCGCCGCCCCGTGCCGAGTCCGGCATTTCAGCGGCAAGTCGCAACGGATCGGACACGGCTGTCGTCGAACCGCACCCCCCCGAGCGTCGACAGCTGACGGTGATGGCGTGCGAATTCGTTGGGCTTGCGGCGCTGTCGAGGCGCCTCGATCCCGAAGACTTGCAGGCGGCGATAACCACCTGTCGGCAAAGCTGGGCAGAGATCATCGCCCGGCATCAGGGGTATATAGCCAGGTACCTGGAAGATGGCCTCCTCGCCTATTTCGGGTATCCGTATGCCAGCGAGCATGACGCCGAGCACGCGGCGCGCGCCGGACTGGCGCTTCTCCGATCCGCGGAGCAACTGTCGGCCCCGTGGCGCGCCCCGCTGCAGCCGCGTATCGGATTGGCCAGCGGCGTCGTGGTAATCGCCGAGGAATCCGTCCCCGGAGGTGCCAGGGAGTCGGCCGCGGTCGGCGAGACGCCGCATCTGGCGAAGTTCCTTCAGATGGCGGCACCGTCGCGCAGCCTCGTCATCGATCAAAGCACGCGGCGGCTGGTCGGCGGTCTCTTCGAATGCCGCGATCTCGGCCCGATCGTAGTCGACGGCTATCCCGAGGGGGTACCGGCCTGGCGCGTGCTGGAGGCAAGCCTCGCCGACAACCGTTCCGAGGCGCGCCGCCGCATCGGTGACGCATCGAACGAGCAGATCCGACTCCCGCTCGACTCCGGAGCAGACAATCCGCCGCCGAAGCCGGCCACCGAGAACGGCCTCAGCCCCTTTGTCGGCCGCGTCAGGGAACTGGAGGTATTGGAGGGCTGCATCGCAGAAGGGGCCGCCCAAATTCGCGTGATCGACATCGTCGGCGAGCCGGGCATAGGCAAGTCGCGCCTGCTGTACGAATTTCGCCGGCGTCTGAACGGATCGAGGGCTCGCGTCTGGGCGGGCAACTGCTGGCCGGGCGACGAGCAGATGCCGTTCCGGCCGTTCATCGAGGTGGTGCGCCGCACCTTTCGTCTGCGGCCCGCCGATCCCGAAGCCGAGATCACCCGAAAGCTCGAGGCTGGCCTGGCGCTGGTGGGGCTCGCCACGGCAAAGAACCTCGGACTGCTTCTGAACCTGCTCGGCCTCAGGCCTCCGGCGCATTCGCTGCGCGGGCTCGATGACGTGCTCGTCGGTCTACGGACGCGCGACCTCCTCTTGCGGCTCGTGCGAGAAGGCTGCCGTGACGCGCCGGTCGTCATCGTGCTCGAAGACCTGCACTGGATCGACAACGCGTCGCAGGATCTTCTGGCCCGGCTGATCAGAACGGCGGATGCAGGCGCTATCGCGATCGTTCACACCCGCCGGCCCGAATATTTGCCGCCCTGGGCCAGTGGGCAGAACACGACGACGCTGGCGCTCCAGCCGTTGGCCGCCGTCGAAACCTCGCAGATCGTTCGGGCGCGGTTGGGCGTGCCCGAACTGACCGGCGCACTCGCGCGCATGATCACCGATCGCGCGGAAGGGAACCCGCTATTCGCCGAAGAAATCGCAAATTACCTGATCGAGGGAGGCATGGTGCGCCGGCGCGCCATGAGCCTCGAATATGATGCCGCGACAGTCGCGGCCGCGGTGCCGGCAAGCGTGCAGTCATTGCTGACGGCACGTGTCGACCGATTGACGCCGGCCGACCGCGCGCTGTTGCAGGCCGCTGCGGTGATCGGCCGCCGCTTTGCGCCCGATTTGCTGGCCGCGGTGATCGGCGGCGAAAGCGTCGAATCCCGCTTGGTCGCTATGCAAAGCCTCGATCTCGTTCGACTCGACGGGGCTGCCCATGAATTCGTCTTCAAGCACGCCCTTGTCCGAGACGCGCTTTACGCAAGCTTGTTGAGCGGGCCGCGTCAGGCGCTGCATCTGGAGATCGCCGGCGAGATCGAGCGCCGCAACGCGGGCCGGCTTGGTGAAGTCGCAGAAACCCTGGCTCACCACTATTTGCGCGCCGATCACCAGGAAAAAGCCATCGAATACCTGACGCTGGTCGGCAGAAAAGCCATCGGCATCTATTCGCTCGACGAAGGCGAGCATTCGCTGAGGACCGCGCTCACTCTCGCGCGCGCCAACGACAGCGAGCGGATGGATGAGCAGACCGCGACGATCATGGTCGACCTCGCGGTGGTTCACTACATGCAATACCGATCCGCAGAGACGATCGCCTTGATCGAGCCGGAACTCGACAAAATCGAGGCGCTTGGCGACACCGTACAAGCGGCGATCCTGCTCGACATTTACGGCGTTGCCCTGTTCACGAGCTGGCGCTTTCGCGAGGCGAAGCAGATGGCGCATAGGTCGCTAGCGATCGCCGAGCCGCTCGGCGATCGACGCTCGCAAGCCCACGCCAGAGCGGGCGTGATCATGATGTCGGTGTACGTCGACCCGACGCCGCTGGCGGATTTCGAAGGGTTTGCCGAGCGGGCTTACGCGGAAGCCGAGGAGGGGGAGGACACCTACACGGTTGTGCGGATGACGCTGGTCGGCGCCAACAATTAAATGTATCGCGGCTTGGTGCGCGAGGGACGACAATATGCATACCGGCTGATGAAGTTTGGTCGCGACCGCCAGGACCGACGAGCCCAGGGAACGGCGCTATGGCTGCTCGGCTGGTTCGACATCCTCGCGGAAGACTTCACCGCAGCCCTCGACCATGGCAAGGAATGTATAGCGACGGCCCTTGCGCCTTACGACCAGCAATGGGGTCGGCACGTTGTCGGGGTATCGCAACTGCTTCTCGGACGCGTCGCAGAAGGTATCGAGACGATGGAGGAGCACCGGCAGCATGCGCTGGCGAACGGGTGGCACTACGCCGCACTCGCCGCGGAGGCTCCACTCGGCGTTTCGCTGCTGTTGAGCGGCCATCTGCGCAAGGGCGTGCGCGCTTTGGAGTCGTTAGTTGCTCGTTGCGAGTCTGAGTACGACTATCGGGGCTATGCCGATTGGACACGAATTTTCATTGCGGAATTCTACATTGCCCTGGCGACGGGAGCTAGGAAGCCGCCACTGCGGGCCGTCGTGAAGAACCTTTTGTTCCTGGCGATTGCAAAATCGACCGCAGCAAAGAAGGCCGAAGCTCTGCTGCGGGTTGCGATTCAGAACCCGCAATTCAGCGAGCAAGGGGTTTTCCGAGCCCGGATCGACTTCAACCTCGGACTGCTTCAACAGGCAATGGGACGATCGGATCTTGCGCGCGCTCATTTGGCTCTTGCACGCGAAATAGCCATTTCGCAGGAGACGCCGGCGATCGTTGCAAAGATCGACGCCGCAATGGCTTCATTGTCCTAATCGCCTCCGCAAAAGCGGGTTGCCGCGTACTCTGGTATACCATATACCTCGGGTATGCCCGCGGTCGGCCCGCGCCCCAACCCTACCCTCGACGTGCCGCGGCTGGACACCAGCACCAGCTTCCGCAAGGAAGCCTATGCCGCGCTGAAGCGGGCGATCACCGCGATGGACATCTACGGCCACGCGCAGGAGATCCGGCTCGACGAGCGGCGGCTCTCGGAGGGGCTCGGAGTCAGCCGCACCCCGATCCGCGAGGCGATGACCCTGCTCGAGCAGGAAGGCTTTGTGCGGACTCGCCCGCGCCGCGGCATCTTTGTCGTGCGCAAGACCAAGCGCGAGATCGTCGAGATGATCACGGTCATGGCGGCGCTCGAAAGCATGGCGGCGCGGCTCGCCGCCGAGCGCGCCTCGACCGCAGATATCGCTGGGCTGCGC
>DATEQL010000918.1:0-8948 GCA_035272665.1 Allostellaceae bacterium | reverse complement strand
GCGTTGAAATCCGCCGGGCGGTTGGCGTTGAAGAAGGGGTCGACCGGCTGGTCGGCGAAGGGCACCGTTATCAGCTTATAACGAGCGGTCCACAGATCGACCTTGCGGATCCCCTCCTCGACCACCGCCTGGCGCAGCTCGTCGCGCAGCCGCACCGGCCACAGCCCGAAGACCGGGTGCGTGCGGCCGCCCGAGGCGGCGCAGGCGAGATCGGCGCGTGCCCCCTCGAGCCCCTCGGCGAGCCGTGCAACGAGATCCGCGGGCAGGAACGGCGCGTCGGTGGCAACGCTGACGACGTAAGGGCAATCCGGGCGTTCGACGGCAGCCCAGTCGAGGCCGGCTATTACGCCGGCGAGCGGGCCGGCGAACCCGGGAACGCTATCGGCCACTACCGGAAGAGCAAAGCGGGCAAAGCGGGCGGGATCGCCATTGGCGTTGAGCACTATCGCCTCGACCTGTGGTCGCAGCCGTTCTACGACCCGGTCGAGCAGCGAAATTCCGCCGAGCGGACGCAACGCCTTGTCGCCGCCTCCCATGCGCCGGGATTGCCCCCCGGCGAGCAGCAACCCGACGACCCTCATGCCGCATCCTCGGCAAGGCCCGCCTTGCGGGCGAACCTTGGGTGCTCGTCTTCGACGGCCCTGACATCGCCGTCGAAGACGATGCGTTCGCTGCCCGAGAGTGCGACGAACCGCTTTCCCTTGGCCCGGCCGATCAAAGTGAGCCCGGCCTGACGCGCGAGGTCGACGCCCCAAGCGGTGAAGCCCGAACGCGAGATCAGGATCGGAATGCCCATTTGTACGGTCTTGATCACCATCTCGGAGGTGAGGCGACCCGTGGTGTAGAAGATCTTGCCGGCGGGAGAGACGTGGTGGAGGTGCATGTAGCCGGCGATCTTGTCGATCGCGTTGTGCCGGCCGACATCCTCCATATAGAGCAGTGGCCGGCCCTCCTCGCACAGCACGCAGCCGTGGATTGCCCCGGCCGCCAGATAGAGGCTCGGCGCGGTGTTGATCTTGCGAGTCAGCGCGTAGAGCCAGGAGGTGTGCAATACCGCCTTCGGATCGAGCCGGACCTCCTCGAACTTCTCCATCAGATCGCCAAAGACAGTGCCCTGGGCGCAGCCGGAGGTCAGCGTTTTCTTTTTGAGCTTGTCTTCGAAATCGGTCTCGCGGTCGGTGCGAACGACGACCGTCTCGATCTCGTCGTCGTAATCGATCCCGATGATCCGATCCTCGGTCCGCAGCATGTTCTGATTGAGCAGATAGCCGACCGCGAGATAGTCGGGATGGTCGCCGATCGTCATCATCGTGACGATCTCGCGCCGGTTCAAAAACAAGGTCAGCGGCCGCTCCATGACGACGGCGGTTTCGATCAGCTTCCCTTCATGGTCGATGCCGGCGACGGTGCGAGTCAGCCGCGGATCATCGGGCTGCGGGCGGACCGTGAATTCCTTCATAAGCTGATGATGGGTCGCAGCGCCTTCCGCCGCAAGCCGCCAAATGCCATGTTCCGTGGTATGATGCACCGTCGACTGGTTCCGCGCGGAGCCGCCGAGGTGACGCGGAATAACGTGATCGGGGGCGACATTTCCCGATCGTGCCACTATCTTTAACAGAGCACCGCGCGGCGCGAACGAGCAAAACATGATCGACCCGTTTGGACGGACCATCAGCTATCTGCGCGTATCGGTCACCGACCGGTGCGACTTCCGCTGCGTCTATTGCATGGCGGAAGAGATGACCTTTCTGCCGAAGGCCGAGCTTCTGACGCTCGAAGAGCTCGACCGGGTGTGCAGCGCGTTCGTCCGGCTCGGCGTCCGAAAGCTGCGGCTGACCGGCGGCGAGCCGCTGATGCGGCGCAACATCATGGCGCTCTTTCGCATGCTCGGCCGTCATCTCGCCGGCGGTGCGCTCGACGAGCTGACGTTGACGACCAACGGCAGCCAGCTCGCCCGCTACGCCCGTGAGCTGCACGATTGCGGTGTGCGCCGGGTCAACGTCTCGGTCGACACGCTCGACCCGGCGAAATTTACGGCGATCACCCGTCGTGGCCGTCTCGATGCGGTCCTCGAAGGGCTGGCCGCGGCGAAGGCCGCAGGTCTCGCGGTCAAGATCAACACGGTAGCGCTGCGCGGCGTCAACGAGGACGAGCTCGACGATCTCGTCGCCTGGACCGGAGAAGAGGGTTTCGACCTGGTCGTGATCGAGGTCATGCCGATGGGCGATATCGGCGGGGAAAACCGGCTCGACCAGTATCTGCCGCTGTCATTGGTGCGCGCCCGGCTGAGCCGGCGGTGGACGCTCGACGAAACCGACTATCGCACCGGCGGCCCGGCGCGCTATGTGACGGTGCGCGAGACCGGTCGGCGGCTCGGCTTTATCACGCCCTTGACCCATAATTTCTGCGAGAGCTGCAACCGCGTCCGGATGACTTGCACCGGCACCCTTTATATGTGCCTCGGCCAGGAGGATGCGGCCGATCTGCGCACCCCCTTGCGTCAATCCGAAGGAGATGAAGCGCTCGAGGCGGCGATTCGGGAAGCGATCGGCCGCAAGCCTCGCGGTCACGATTTCATCATCGACCGTCGCCACAACCGGCCCGCCGTCGCCCGGCATATGAGCGTGACCGGCGGGTGACCTCTCCGCCATCGTCTGGGCTTACCCCAAGGATCGCCGTCGTCGCGGCCGAGACCGAAGCCGCGCAACAGGCGCTCGAAGAGCTGCGCGACCGCTATCGCCTTCTCCCGCCCGAGGATGCCGAAGTCATCATTCCGCTGGGCGGCGACGGCTTCATGCTGGAGACCTTGCATCATTTCCTTTCGAGGGGGGTGCCGATCTTCGGCATGCATCGCGGCAGCGTCGGTTTCCTGATGAACCCCTATCGGCCGGACGGGCTTGGCGAACGCCTCGCCGCAGCCCAGCCGGTCGTGCTCCACCCCCTCGAGATGAAAACGGTCGACGAACAGGGCACCTCGCGCTGCGCGCTCGCCTTCAATGAGGTCTCGCTGCTGCGCGAGAGTCGGCAGGCGGCGAAGCTGCGCGTCAGCGTCGACGGAGTCGTGCGGATCGACGAGCTGATGGCGGACGGCATCCTGGTCGCGACACCGGTCGGCAGCACCGCTTACAATCTCTCGGCACACGGGCCGATCATCCCGCTCGGCGCCGGGGTCCTTGCGTTGACCCCGATCAGCGCCTTCCGCCCGCGTCGCTGGCGCGGTGCGCTGTTGCCCCATCAAGCGCAGGTCAGGATCGACGCACTGGAGACCGACAAGCGTCCCGTCAGCGCCGTTGCCGACTACACCGAGGCGCGCGATGTCGTCACCGTCGATATCCACGAGAACCGCGACATCGCGATGACGCTGCTCTTTGACCGCGAGTTCAATCTCGAAGAGCGTGTGCTCAAGGAGCAGTTCGCTTCCTGAGTGTCAAATCGCGGCTCAGGCGGATCACCCAACCCCTGGCGTTTGAGATCCGAGGGTGAGTTCTTCCCGCGCATCAGATCGAGAGCCGAGTGCGAGACGCATGTCAATGCCCCTTTCTGCTGCTCGATCAAGTGCGCCAAGGAGGATCACCGGGTTCAGGCAGCTCGCACGCAAGGTTAGGGGATGGAGGCGCACGATGGCGCCGATCTGCACGGTCCTTCCGATAACGAGCACGTGCGGCAGCCGATCGGACCAGGCACCCAGCCCCTGGGTTAGATTGTGCAGCAGCACTAGGCGGCCAGGATTTGGGTCACTGTCTGCGACAGTTCGGTCGGCCCGAAAGGCTTGCGTAGGAGCGGGACGCCCGCCACGGCGTCAGGCACAGCGCCGGCATAGCCGGTGATCAGCAGCGCCTTCAACCCTGGCCGCCGGTGCCACGCCTGCCGGATGATTTCCAAACCATTGATCCCAGGCATGGCGTAATCGACGACAAGGAGATCGACCGCGGCCCCGTCATCCAGGATGCGGAACGCCGCCTCGGGACTGCCTGCTTCGTGTACTCTGTAGCCATTGGATTTCAGGAGCTCGCTGACAAACCGCCGCACGTCGTGATCGTCGTCGCAGAGCAGGATGTTGGCCGTGCCCTTGGGTATGTCCGACCCGGACCGGTTGGGGCCGATGGCCTCGGGCGGAGGCCCGACGGCCTGCGGTAACCACAGCTCGACCGTGGTGCCTTCACCCGGCAGGCTCCGAATCTGTACGACGCCGCCCGATTGTGTGGCAAAGCCTTGCACCATCGGCAATCCCAGGCCGGAGCCGGCACCTACCTCTTTTGTCGTGAAGAAGGGATCGAATGCTTGTGCGAGCGTCGCCTCATCCATCCCGGCTCCAGTGTCGCCGATCGAGATGAGGAGATAGTCCCCGGGGGCCAGCTCGCACGGCGAATCGCCGTCGGCTCGCCGATTGTGGAGCGAGATGTGCAAGGTGCCTCCGGTCGGCATTGCGTCGCGGGCATTTATCGCCAGGTTCAGGATCGCCAGCTCGACCTGGTTGGCATCGACATGCGCCGGCGCGAGGTCGGCGTCCGCCGTGATCTCAAGCCGGATCGCCGGTCCCACAGTCCGCTGCAACAGTTCTTCGATGCCGACAACCAAAGCCCTCAGATCGACTGATCGCGGATCGAGACGTTGTTTGCGAGCGAAGGCGAGGAGGCGTTGGATTAGCGCGGCACCCCGTTCGGCGGCTCGCGACGCGCTCCGGAGCAGCGGCAAAATGTTAGAATCCTCACTCACCCGGCTGCTTGCCAGCACCAGGTTCCCGATCACAACCGTCAGCAGGTTGTTGAAGTCATGGGCGATGCCGCCGGTCAATTGACCCATTGCCTCGAGCTTTTGCGCCTGGCGCAGAGCCGCCTCTGTCGCCCGGTGCTCGGCCATTTCCGCCTGCAGACGAAGATTTGCCTCGTTGAGCTCCAGGCGCAACCGCACTGCATCGGCAAAAAACCGATTGAGCTGGGCTCCAGCCAAGGTGAGTGCCGTCGCAAAGACGAGGATCATGGCTCCGAGCGCGCTGTCGGCTGCCGTGGCTTGGCTGAAGAAAAGGACGGCCATCGGCAAGCTTGCCGAGAGCAGAAAGGCAAGAAGGGTAGGGAAATGCGACGCACTGAGCACGACCGCGCCGGTGCACATACCCCCGATCACGAATGTGAGAAAGATTTGCCCGGATACGGAGACGATCGGAAACAGCACCACTCCTCCGACACCCCAGCACGAACCCGCGAGTAGCGATCCGCTCGTGGCGAGCAGCGACCAATGATGAGCTCCCGCGGATTCGGGAAGAGCGCGGCGATATCGTCGGCACAAGATCCAGCGCCCGGCGGTCACCAGGGCCACGATCGAGAACCATACCACCGGCAACGAGGAGGCTGCTATCCGTGCGAGGACGGTCGCGGTTAGCGCAGCATTTACGAGGTTGACCGCGAGCCCGATCGGCATTTGCCGGAAGATCGTGCGTAGCTGTTCGGTATGGATGGCCGTCGAGATCTCGGTGTCGGGCATGATGCCGAACTCTCTCTGACCCTTTGATAACGGGACGCCGCTCCGCGGGAGACCGATGCGGTTACCGGCGGCACCTCGGACGATGCGCTGGGTTCCGCAAGATACACAGGCAAACGCCAGCTCGGACCCCGGCTCCGCGTCTCGTTAAAGCTAGGATGCGAAACTCCCGCGGTAGGACGGTGTTCTGACGGTACCCTGACGCGTGCTTGACGGGCATATGGTTAAAACCCGCGGCGGTGCAACCGTCGGAGTTTGCCCACAGGGGGAGGGGGGCCGGTGGACAGCGATATCACGTCCGAGCGCAACTATTCCGTCGGCGACCGGGAGCTGCGCTGCAGAATGCAGCCGCGCGACCGATCGCCACGCCACTCTGAGTTTCGACTGAGCCGGCGGTTGTCTCTGATCGTGATATCGCTGTCGTCGGCCGGGTTGTGGGCAGCCGGTTGGGCGACCGTCAGCTCTTTGGTCGGGGTCTGGCTGCGCTAAGCCGGCCTCACGGTCGGGCATCTGCGGGCGGCGGCTACGTGCCTCGGATCGCTAGTGCGCGGTGCCATGGATCAATTCGGCCTCTCGTCGAGGATCGAAACCGTGGTGGTTGCGATCGCGGTTGAGGTTAGGCGGATGAATGGGTCCACTGCGTCGTAATCCATCTTCAGCAATTCGCCGCCACCCGGCCATGGTGATCTGCTTTGCGACAGGTAACTACCGTCGGACCCTAACCCGTCATTAGCTGGTGTCGCCCCGCCCATCCGGCCGGTGGTGGCCGGGCGTGATCGACCCCATCCTGATTATCATCTCGGATTGGGAGCAGATCATGCCGGAGATTGTTCAAGACGTACTGAGCGGATTGTCCGAAGCGCTGGTCGAGCGCGCGAGGCGGGCGCAGCCCTTGGTAGCGCGTATCGAGACAACGGGGCGCCTGATCCGTTCGGGAACCCTTTGGCAGAAAGATGTCGTCGTCGCTTCGGAGCAGGCTTTGCCGGAGATCGACGAGGCCAGGGTCACCCTCGTCGATGGCAGCACCTTCCCGGCGCGCCTGGCCGGCCGTGATCCGGGCACCAATGTCGCTGTCCTAAAACTCGACGGCAGCCCCGACCCGGCCCGGCTTCCGGCAGCAGAGCCGAATCCCGGTGCCCTTGCCCTCGCCTTTGGCGCCGGCGGCGGCGAGGTCTCCGTGCGGCTCGGCATCATCCAGTCGATCGGCCCGGCGTGGCACAGCCGAGCCGGCGGCCGCATCGACCGGCGCATCACCCTCGATTTGACATTGAGGGAGCAGGAGGAGGGTGGGCCGGTGCTGGATGCCGGTGGGGGGCTTCTCGGCATCTCGACCCTGGGACCGCGCCGGCGTGTTCTCGTCATCCCGACCACGACGGTCGAAGGCGTTCTCGAGCCGCTATTGAGCAAGGGCCGCGTCGAGCGGGGGTGGCTCGGGCTGGCGCTTCAGCCCGTCCTCGTGCCGGAAGGCATGCAGCCCGAAGCCGGCCAATCGCGCGGCCTGATGATCATGGGTGTGGCAAAGGGCGGCCCAGCGGCCCAGGCCGGCGTGCTGACGGGCGATATCCTCCTGACCGTGGGTGGGGAAGGTGTCGACCGTCCGGCGATGGTGGCACAGCACCTCGGTCCGGAATCGGTCGGGCAACCGATCGAGCTGCGACTGCTAAGGGCGGGCAAAGTCCTCTCGCTCGGTGCGACCGTCGCCGCCCGACCACCGGGATGAGCGCCGTCCCGGGCCGTCTGCGCATTGCCGTCGCGGCGTCCGATGCGGCAACGCGAAGTCGGCTCGCGGCGCTGGTTGCGCGCAGCGGCCACGACGTCGTCGAACTGACCGCGTCTCCGCATGCCATCCTGACGGATGGCACCGTGGATGGCTCGCTGCCGGCGCCGGCCGTCGCAATCGGCTCGAGAGAGGCGGAATTCGCCGGAAGGCTGCCACCGGACGCCACTGCGGCTCAGATCGATGCGGCACTACGTGCCGTCGCCGCGGGACTGACCGTGCGCGGCCCGACCCCGCAAGCTCGGATCTTCGCACCATTGGCCGAGGATGCGTGGCCAGTACTGACACCGCGCGAAATCGAGGTCCTTGGGGCGCTCAGCAACGGGCTGAGCAACAAGGCGGCGGCGCGCCGTCTCGGCATCTCGCCGCACACCGTCAAATTCCATATCGAATCACTGCTCCGCAAGCTCGGCGCCACCTCGCGCACCGAAGCCGTCGCCAAGGGATTGAAGCGACAGATCGTCGAGATTTGACCCGAGCCCCGTTTCGAACCGGCTTGGCTCTAGCAAACGACACTGATCGGTAACGGATAGCCACGTTGACTGTCGAGTCGCCTTCTTCTAGGGTCAAACGATCGTATCGGATGCGGAGGAGATGATGGACGGCTTGGCAGTCGCGGAGTTGAGGAGTGTCGTAGCGCCGTTGAACTTCCTCGTTCCGATGGCGGAGAAGCCCGTCGCCTACAATTACGAGCCGCCCCCGGGGGCGGCCGTCAGGACCGGCCAGAGCGTCACGCATCGCGTGCCGATACGCGACGCGCGACCATTGATCGGCCAGCTGTCATTGGAGAAAGAGGGTTTCGTGCTGCTGCGCCACCAGACCGCGGTCACCAATTTCTACGACGATGAGCAGATAAAGTCTGTCTACTATCCCGAAACCGAGCGAGTGATGCAGGCGGCAACGGGTGCCGCGCGCGTGGTGGCGTTCGATCATATTGTGCGCAATGCGGCGATGGCCGCTATCAAGGGAAGCGGCATCAAGATGCCGGCTAAGCGCGTCCACAATGACTACACGGCCTGGTCGTCACCCAAGCGGGTGCGCGACCTGATGGGCGAGGAGGCAGAAACGCTGCTGGAGAACCGCTATGCGATCATCAATCTGTGGCGCCCGATCCGCGGTCCGTTGCTGGAGTCGCCTCTGGCACTGTGCGATGCCCAGAGCCTCGAAGAGCAAAATCTGATCCCGAGCGATCTCAAATATCCGGACCGCACCGGTGAGACCTATTCGATCACCTATAACCCCAATCAGCGCTATTATTATTTCTCGAAGATGCAGCCCGATGAGGCCGTGCTGATCCGCTGCTTCGATTCGGCGCTCGACGGGCCGCACCGGTTTTCCGCTCACACCGGCTTCGAGGATCCGGAATCGCCGGCGGACGCGCCGCCGCGCGAGAGCATCGAGGTCCGCACCCTCGTCTTCTTTCCGCCGGACGCGTGACGGCCGTCTCCGTCGCCTCCGCGCAAGCAGAACAGGGGGCAAGTGGCAGTGCGCCGGGCTCTGGGTTCCCGCTTTCGCGGGAATGACGGCATAGCGGTCAGCCGGGCGGCGGGGTGATCCGCCGCAGGGCGGGCAGCAGCTCGTCGCTGATCAGGCGCATGCTCGCCAGCGCGTGGCCGGTCGGCATGCCGCTCCAATGGGTGCGGAATATCAAGAAATTCGCCCCGGCCTGTTCCCAGCACGGACGCAGCTGCTC
>DATEQL010000917.1:0-5207 GCA_035272665.1 Allostellaceae bacterium | reverse complement strand
AACGACCGCTATGTCAATGACGAGGCGATCTGCCAGGCGGTCGTCGCCATGCTCGCTCGCATCGGCGTCAAGGTCAATCTTCTCGCTCAGACAAAGGCCAAATACTTCGCCAAAATCAATGCACCCGGCTATCAAACAAGCTTTTATTTATTGGGTTGGACCCCGACGCCCTTGGACACGCTGCACATGTTGACCAACCTCGCCCAGACGCGAAGCAAGGATTTCCGCGACGGGGCGTGGAACGACGGCGGTTATTCGAACCCGTCTCTCGATGAGCTGATCAAGAAGATCCAGGTCGAGCTCGACAGCGAAAAACGCAACGAGCTGATCAGCAACGCCCTGAACATCGTTAAGGAGGATTTTGCTTACATCCCGCTGCATCAACAGATCGTGGTATGGGCGAGCCGAGACAATGTCGATTTGGCGCCAATGGGCAATAACGACTTCCAGCTGCGCTACGTGAAGCTGAACTAACAAGATCGGGGCAGGGCGATGGTCGCCTTTCTCGTTCAGCGCCTCTTCCAGGCAGTTCTGGTGATGCTGGCAGTGGCAGTGATCGCCTTTGCGCTGTTCAACTACGTCGGCGACCCGATCAGCAGCATGGTCGGGCAGGATACTAGCGTCGCCGATCGCGAGCGATTGCGCCAGGAGCTTGGGCTCGATGACAGCTTCATTGTGCAGTTCGCCCGGTTTGTCGGTCGCGCCGCACGCGGCAATTTCGGCCTCTCCTACCAACAGGCGCGGCCGGTCGGACAAATCATCCTGGAAAAGATGCCGGCCACCCTCGAACTCAGCTTTGTGGCGGCGACCCTTGCGCTGATCATCGGCGTGCCGATGGGCATCTATACCGGGCTCCATCGGGACACTTGGCTATCCCAGCTCATGCTGGCGCTCTCGCTGGTCGGAGTCTCGCTCCCGACCTTTCTGATCGGCATTCTGCTGATCCTGGTGTTTGCCGTCATGCTTGGGTGGTTGCCGTCTTTCGGCCGCGGGAATGTCGTCCACTTCGGCTGGTGGAGCTCGGGCCTGGTCACGCTCGACGGCTGGAGGGCGATTATCATGCCGGCGGTGACGCTCTCTCTGTTTCAGATGACTTTGATCATGCGCTTGGTGCGCGCCGAGATGTTCGAGGTATTGCGCACCGACTACATTAAATTTGCCCGGGCGCGTGGGCTCACCAACCGTTCGGTCAATTTTGGACACGCGCTCAAGAACACGCTGGTGCCGGTGATTACGATTGCCGGGCTTCAGCTCGGCTCGATCATTGCTTTCGCGATCATCACCGAGACCGTCTTCCAGTGGCCGGGCATGGGGCTGATGTTCATCCAGGCGGTGAGCTTCGCCGACATCCCAGTAATGGCTGCCTATTTGGTTCTGGTCGGCTTCTTCTTTGTTGTCATCAACCTCGTTGTCGATCTCCTCTATCATGCTGTCGACCCGCGGCTCAGGGTTGATCGCGAGCGAGTCGGCGTTGGTTGAGGGGGTATTAACGGCGGCCGCTGCAATACGGCTGCCGCCAAGGCTGCGGCGTGTCCTCGAGAGCGACCTCTGGTGGAGTTTCCGTCGGTCACCGGTAACGGTAGCAGCCGCAATGGTGGCTCTGATGATTATCGGCGGCGCACTTTTTGCGCCGTGGATCGCGCCGCACGATCCGTGGGATCCAGCATCGTTGAGCCTGCTCGACGCGTCAAACCCGCCAGCTTGGCTTGACGGCGGCAGCTGGACCTACCCGCTTGGGACCGACAATCAAGGCCGCGACGTGCTCTCGGCGATCCTCTATGGTTCGCGCCTGTCATTATTCGTCGGTTCGGCGGCGGTGCTCCTGGCGTCACTCATCGGCGTGACGCTTGGCCTTCTCGCCGGTTGGTACGGCGGCCTCACCGACACGATCATCATGCGGATCGCCGACGTTAAGCTGAGCTTCCCGGCGATCCTGCTCGCACTGCTGATCGACGGGGTGGTACGCGGAATACTGCCGCGAGACGCTCAGTCGGAGATTGCTTCCTATGTGTTGATTGCGGCGATCGCACTGTCGTTTTGGGTCCAATATGCCCGCACGGTGCGAGCGTCGACCTTGGTGGAGCGCAATAAAGAGTACATTGAGGCAGCGCGGATCATCGGCGTTCACCCGGTAAAGATTGTTCTCGGCCATCTGTTGCCGAATGTGATCGGGCCGGTATTAGTGATTGCCACAATCAATTTGGCACTCGCCATTCTGACCGAGGCGACATTGTCGTTTCTCGGGGTCGGATTGCCGCCGACCCAGCCGTCGCTCGGCACATTGATCCGCAACGGCAACGACTATTTGTTCTCCGGCGACTGGTGGATCTCGATTTTCCCAGGTGTCGTCCTGGCCGTTCTAATCCTGTCGGTAAATCTTTTGGGCGACTGGTTGCGCGACGCCTTCAATCCGAAACTGCGCTGACATGCTGGAACCGCTTCTGCGGGTCGAGAATTTGCGGGTCGAGCTTCCGACCCGGCGGGGTGTGCTGACCGCCATCGACGATATCAGTTTCGCGATCGCCCCGGGCGAAGTGTTGGGCATTGTCGGTGAATCGGGCGCCGGCAAATCGCTGACCGGAGCCGCGATCATCGGCCTGCTCGAGCCGCCGCTGCGCATTGCCGCCGGGCGGATCACGCTGGCGGGCCGGCGGATCGACAAGCTGCCCGACGAGGCGATGCGGCGGATCCGCGGCCGCGAGATCGGCGCCATCTTTCAGGACCCGCTGACCAGCCTCAACCCGCTCTATACGATCGGCCGGCAACTCGTCGAAACGATTCGCACCCATCTCGATCTGAGCCCTGCTGCAGCGCGTGACCGAGCATTGGCGCTCCTGGCCGAAGTCGGCATCGCCGGCGCCGAGACACGCATTAATCATTACCCGCATCAATTTTCCGGAGGCATGCGTCAGCGCGTCGTCATCGCCTTGGCGATTGCCGCCAATCCCCGGCTGATCATTGCGGATGAGCCGACAACCGCGCTCGACGTGTCGATCCAGGCGCAGATCATAGCGTTGTTGAGGCGGCTATGCCGCGATCACGGTACTGCCGTCATGCTGGTCACTCATGACATGGGGGTGATCGCCGAGACGGCGCATCGGGTTGCCGTCATGTACGCCGGCCGCATTGTCGAGATCGGCGAAGTAGCCGAGATCGTCGC
Organism: Allostellaceae bacterium; assembly: GCA_035272665.1. GTDB lineage: Bacteria > Pseudomonadota > Alphaproteobacteria > ATCC43930 > CGMCC-115725 > AP-15. The sequence continues at coordinate 2,047 of DATEQL010000917.1, read as the reverse complement.
ACACCCGCGGCACCCCTACACGCGTGGTCTGATGGATTCGATCCCGCGCATCGGCGGCCGCCGCCAGCGGCTTCGCCAAATCGACGGCGCAATGCCGCGGCTGGGTGCAATTCCGCCGGGCTGTCCATTCAGCCCGCGCTGTCCCGAGGTGGCCGACCGTTGCCGACGGCAGCGGCCGGATCTGCTGCCGGCGATCGGTACCGAGGCGGCGTGCTGGCTTTACGACAAGATGCTGTTGCCGGAGAAAGAGACCCTCGATGGCTGAGCCGGAGACCCTGCTCCATGTCGAGGAGTTGCACCGCTCTTTCGACGTATCTCTCCCCGCGCTCGAGCGGCTGCTCAAAGGCAAGAAGCGGGCGACGCTAAAGGCTGTCGACGGTATTAGCTTCACGATGCGCCGGGGCGAGACTTTCGCGCTGGTCGGCGAATCCGGCTGCGGTAAATCGACCGTCGCCCGGCTCGTCGTCGGACTTTACCGCCCGAGTGCTGGACGCGTCGTCTTCGCCGGTCAGGAACTCGCCCGGCTGAGGAGCCGCAAGGCGGCGGCGCCGGTGCGCCGGCGGCTGCAGATGATTTTTCAGGACCCCTATGCGAGCCTCAACCCGCGCTGGCGGGTCAAGCGGATTATTGCCGAGCCGCTGCGTACCCACCGGCTCGTCGCAAGCGAGGCGGCTCTACGTGAGCGGGTCGCGGAATTATTGCTGCAGGTACGCTTGTCTCCGGCAGACGGCGAAAAATTCCCGCACGAATTCTCCGGCGGCCAGCGACAGCGAATTTCGATTGCGCGCGCGCTCGCCTCAAACCCAGAATTCCTCGTCTGCGACGAACCCACCTCCGCGCTCGACGTCTCGGTCCAGGCGCAAATCCTCAATCTGATGAAGGATCTGCAACGAGAACTCGGGCTGACTTACCTGTTCATCTCGCACAATCTCGCGGTCATCTACCAGATGTCGGACCGCGTCGGGGTCATGTATTTGGGGCGGCTCGTCGAGATCGCCTCCGCCGAACAGCTCTTCGCATCACCGCGCCACCCCTACACGCGATTGCTGCTCGATACGATCCCGAGCATCGAGGCAACTGCCCGCGAGCGCGAACCCGTGGCGGGCGAGGTGCCGAACCCGATCCACCCGCCATCGGGCTGCAGCTTTCACCCGCGCTGCCCCTTCGCGAACGATCGCTGTCGCCGGGAACGGCCGGAGCTGATCAATGCCGGCAGGACGCTCGTCGCTTGCCACGCGGTCGAAGAAGACCGCTTGCCGCGGGCGCGACGCTACACGGTATATGAGACTTCCATCCCGCAGCCGCAATAAGCGCTTGCCATATCACCAACAGGCAAGCGGCCAGATCTGGACGCGCTCGTGGCCACAGCTCCGGCAGCGGCAGATCTGAGCATACCAGCCGGGGCCGAACTCATCAAAGCCCTCATGCGTGGTATTCTCCGCACAATCGTGGCAGAAGCGCCGGATCCGATCGGTTCGATCGTCCGATGGACTCTCGCCGGGCCAAGCGAGCTGCGACACTGATGACCAATCTCCGAACGCCGCAACCGTACGCTGCCAGCGGCTCAGGGGAATCCCGCCGCCACGACCGGCAGGCCGCAGCCTCGCGGCAAGACGAGGTTCGTTGCTCCCGAGCAGCAGGCGAACACAGTGATGGAGCCAAGGCCCGGTTGCAGAGTGACCAAGGTGGTCGAGGATGTTACGGAGTGAGAGAGGCAGGGCGGAACGGGCGATCATCGCGTCCTCCTACGCGGCGAAAATAACGCTGCATTAAACATGCCAGACGGATTCTGGAGCTGTTCGTATTTTCCTGCCGCCGAACTCAAAATCTGTGGCGCCGGATCGGGCATCTGCATCGGCTGCAGGCAGGACAAGCCGAATTGGGTACCTGCCCGCATGGGGCGATTTCACCGTTCGCATCTGCATCGCAGCTTCGAGCGCAAACGATCACAGTACGAAATGCCAGAAGGTTTCATGCCGCCGGGGGCGATCAACTGGAACGACTCCAACAACGGCGCACCGATCGGACGCGCCCGATCGGCGGGCCG
>DATEQL010000916.1:0-4565 GCA_035272665.1 Allostellaceae bacterium | reverse complement strand
CGCGAGCAGTTCTTCGCGGCGCCCGCGCGGCATGATCGAGCCGGTCGGGTTCTGGACCGTCGGGATCGTATAGACGTATTTGGGCCGGATCCCCTTGCGCCCGAGATCCTCGATGATCCGGGCGAGGCCGTCGATCGTCAGCCCCTCGTCGTCGAGCGGCGCGCCGATGATGTTGACCCCGAGGCGCTTCAATTTGGTCAGCGCGCCGCCATAGCTGAACTCCTCGAGGATGACGGTGTCGCCGCGCTCGAGCAGAAGACCGTTGACGAGGTCGATGGCTTGGCCGGAACCCGAGGTGATCAGCACGTCGTCGACCGTGCATTTGATCGCCGGCCGTTGCGCAACCTTGTCGATGACGAGCTGGCGCAGCCCGCCGTAGCCCTGCGGGCCGTCGAAATTGTAGAGGGCCAGATCGGCGCCGCGCCGGTTCAAGACAGTGGCGGCGGCCTCGGCGAGTGCTGCGGCCGGGATCCGCGCCGGATCGTTGTGGCCGCCGATGAAGTTGTATTTTGGAAAACCTGTCCAGCGCGGCGCTGGCGGCGGCAGGTCCTTGGCGAAGAGATGGCTGTAGGCGAAGCCCCCGTCGGGCATGATCGGTGATCCTTCTGGAAGCCCGCTGACCAGCCCCACCCATTCCCTCCCCCGCAAGCGGGGGAGGGAATGGGTGGGGGAGGGGTTACAGGGTGAAGATTAGCGCGCGGCCGGCGCGTGTTTGCCAGCCACTTGCGGCGTGATGTCCGGATAGGCACCGGGCGTCTTTTGCGCCGCCTTCTCATGCATCTGCAGGCGCGTCTCGCGTCCCCAGGTGCGCTTCAACTCGTCCTTGACGTTGAAGGCGAGCTTCCCGATGCCCTCGATTTCGAGCTCGATCTTGTCGCCGTCCATGAACGAGTTGAGACCGCGATGGTTGGTGCCGGTGGCAACGATGTCGCCGGGCTCGAGCGCGTGGATCGAGGACAGCCACTCGATGCAGCGTGGGATCTTGTGCGCCATGTCGCTGGTATTGAAGTTCTGCATCAAAGTGCCGTTGTTGTAGAGCCGGATCTGCAATTTCTGCGGGTCCGGGATCTCGTCCTTGGTCACCAGGCACGGCCCGATCGGGGCGAAGGTGTCGCGCGACTTCATGGCAAAAAAGCCCGGGGCCGGGAGACCGCGCGCCGAGCCGTCGATAAAGCAGGTGTAGCCAAAGACGTAGTCCATCGCGTCGGCGGCTTTGACGTTGCTTGCGCGCTTGCCGATCACGAGCGCCAATTCGGCCTCGCCCTCGAAGATCGTCGCCGGCGCATCGGGCAATACCATCGTGTCGCCCGGTCCGCAGATAGCGTTCGCTGTTTTCTGGAACGCGTTGATCGGCGCCGGCGCGCTGCGGGTGCCGTCTTCCATGTAATTGACCGCCATGCAGTCGATATTGTCCGGCTTTGGCAGCGGGGCGCGCAGCTTGACCGCCGACAACGGCACGCCCTGGCCGCTCGCTGCGGCGTCTTCGAGCTTGCCCTTATATTGGTAGAAATGCGCGATCAGGCCGTTCATCAGGTCGCCCGGCCCGGTGTGGGGAATGTCGCGCACGACCGGCGATACGTCGACCACGCGGTCGCCCTTCAGCACACCCAGTTTGTAATCGTCGAAATAAACCAATTTCATGTTGGCGCTCCCTTTACTCGATGGGGACGAAGATACAGTTGCGGATTTTGTTGTCGATCGCCTTGGAAAGGTGGCCCTTGCCGGTCGTATCCTCGACCAGGAACACCTCGCCAGCGCCGATCTTGCGGGTTTCGCCGTCGCTCGCGGTGATCTCCACGCCGGCGTCGAGATTGATGATGTACTGGCGCCGAGGTGCGGGATGCCAGTCGAGATCGTAGGTCGGCGGCACCTCGCGGAAGATGATGCCGGTCGCCGGCAGGCGTTTGGAGAGCTTGCCCGCGCGGGTCTCCTCGACCCACTCGACCTCGATGTCCCGGAAGTGGGACTGGCCGCTCGCGTCGGTGTAGAGGTTGTGTATCCGCATCGCAGCACTTCCCTCAAGATTGCCCGAGAGAGGCCATACTAACGGCGGGGCTAACCTCGACGCCAGCGTCTCGACGCAGAGCCGCCGGGGAACGCCGCGCCCCCGGTTTGAGGCGGAGGGCTGGCCGCTCGACCAGGTGCCAGGACAGAAAGGCGAGCGCCGCCGCCGCCGGCAATGCGAGCAGGAACACCTGCCACCACGCCGCCCGGCCGCCAAGCAGCCAGACGACGCCCTGCTCGACCGGCCAGCCATAGATATAGATGCCGCAGGACAGATCGCCGTAGCGCGCCGCCGGGATGACCGGCAGGCGCGGGGTCTGGGCCAGCCACAGCGCGAGGTAACGGCCGAACAGCGGGAACAGCAGGAGAACTGGCGCAGCGGCACGCTGAGCACGAGGCCGGAGAATGCCAGGAGCGCGACGCGGCCGTCGAAAATGCGGGCGTGACGCAGTTTGTACAGGACCATCCCGGCGGCGAAGAAGCCGACCAGCCAGCCCCATCCGCTCAGCAGCTGGAAGAACCAGCCCCATTCTTCGAGCTCGTCGAGCATGTTGAAGTGCAGGAAAGCCATGCCGAACGCCAGCAACAGAAGGGCCGCCCGCACCGTCAACAGCCGCAGCACGCCGAGTGCCAGGACCATCAGGTACATCGTGAACTCAAGGCGCAAGGTCCACAGCGAGCCGTTAATCTCGAGCCCGACCGGATTGTTCACGAACATCACCCCAGGCAGCTCGGGAACGGTCTGATCGAGGAGCGTGTTGCCGCCGACGTACTCATAGGGCTCCGGGCGGCTCAGAAAGGTGCTTGGCCAGAGTGTGGTGACGAGCGGAGCCAGCACCAAAGCCGACAGCAAGGTGGCAACGAAGAGCCCGGGAAAGATGCGCAATGCCCGCTTGGCCAGGAAACGCCAAGCATCGCCGGTCTCCTCGAAGCTCTGCGTCACCAGAAAGCCGCTGATCGCAAAGAATACGAAGACGCCGACGAGACCGAGGATCGACTGGTTGCCGGTCAGCCAGATCAGCCACTCATGGTCCTGCGTGCCCTCGGCGATCAGGAAGGAATGCAAAAAGACGACCGAGGCGGCGACGATCAGACGCAACGCGTCGAAATTGCTCTGCCGAGCGCCTCGCATTCACTCCCCGAAGCTATGCGGTCATCAGCCGGGCGACACGCTCGCGGTGCCATGTGGCGTCGCCAAAGGCGACCTCGGAGGCCTTGGCGCGCTTGAAATAGAGCTGAAGGTCGTGCTCCCAAGTGAAGCCAATGCCGCCGTGTAATTGGATGCCGGCGCCGGCCACTTTGCGGTAGGCATCCGAGGTGTACGCCTTGGCCATCGATACAGCGAGCGGCGCCTCGGCCAACCCCTTGTCGATTGTCCAGGCCGCATAGTAGGTCAACGACTTGGCGTTCTCGATATCGACCAGCATGTCGGCGGCCCGGTGCTTGACGCCCTGGTAGCTGCCGATCGGCTTACCGAAAGTGACCCGGATCCTGGCGTAGGCGGTGGTCATGTCGAGGACCTGCTGGGCGCCGCCGCACATCTCCGCACAGAGCGCCACGGTCGCCCGGTCGAGCACCCGCGCCAATAGCGGCCAGCCGCCGTGCTTGTCGCCGAGGAGTGCTTCGGCCGGCACCGCGACATTGTCGAGCTTGACCTCGCACAGCTTGCGGGTCTCGTCGATTGTCGGCAACAGCGTGACGGCGAGGCCGGCGGCGTCCTTCGGCACGAGGAACAGGCTGACGCCGTCCTCCATCGTGCTGCCGTCCCGTGTGCGCACGGCGACGATCAGCGCGTCGCTCAAATGCGCGTCCGGCACGAAGAGCTTGGTGCCGGACAGGACGAACCCGCCGGCCGTTTCGCGGCCGGTCGCCACGATGCCGGCCGCGTCCCAGCGCGCATTGGGCTCGGTCCAGGCGAGGGTCCCCTTGGCCGAGCCTGCGGCGATGCGCGGCAGCCATTCCCGCTGCTGCGCTTGTGAGCCGGCCTCGAGGATCGCCGAACCGCCCAGCAGCACGGTAGAGAAGAACGGACCCGGCATTACCGCGCGGCCCATCTCCTCCATCAGCACGGTCATATCGACGAGGCCGAGCCCGCTGCCGCCCGCTTCCTCGGGGTAGAGAATGCCGAACCAGCCCTGTTCTGCGAGCTTTTGCCAGAAGGCGTCGGTCATCGCCGCCGGCTCCGCCATGCGCTGGCGGACAAAGGCGGAGGGGCATTCGTTTTCGAAGAACCTTCGGGCGCTCGCGCGCAGCAGCTCCTGCTCTTCGGTAAAGCCGATATCCATGCTACCGAGCGCGGCTGTACCGGCGGCAGTCGAACCGCACCATGTCGCGGAAATGCGGCCGCAGACGCTGCGTCCAGGGGGTATCCGCGGCCTTGCGCCATTCGGCCGAGCTCGGCACTTCAGGCGAAGCGAAATGGTAGAGCGCGACGTAGCGCTGGATGGCACCAGTGCCGCGGTAGCGGCGGGCACACAGGGTGCCGGGCACCGCGCCGAGGGCCGGGATGTGCTCCCTGTTGTACCACTCGTTGAAATCGCTCTCGTGCTCGGGGGCGATAT
>DATEQL010000915.1:0-4597 GCA_035272665.1 Allostellaceae bacterium | reverse complement strand
CCGCCGGGTAACGACCTCGTCGTAATCATCCGCGAACAGGCTCGCCGAAGTCTGCGCCAAGATCACCAGCTCGACTTTGGCAGTGCCAAGCAGGCGCGACTGGTAGTCGATGTCCTCCTCTCGACTCGGCGAGAAGGTCCGGCCGGGCGTGCTCGTCATCAGCCGGCCGACATGCGCCTGGTAGGCCGAGGGCAACAGCCGGCATTCGATTTCCACGGTCGTGTTGGTGGAAGGGATCAGGACGCCGAAATGGCGGGTCATATTGCGGGCCTCTCCGTCACCGGGTCTGCTCGTTACCCTAGCAGCGAGCACCCGCGGTTTGCTAGGCTGGCATATATCCCGTCGACCAACCGGAAATGAACGACAGGATGACCTCGGCCCTGACGACAGACATCCCGATCACCCTGACCTGCGCCGATTATGCGCGGGTGATGCCGCTCGCTATCGGCGATGTCAAACCCGACGGGATCGCTCTGACCCTTGTACTCGGGACCGGTGGTTCATGGGAGACGCGGGCAGGGATGCTGCGTCGAGCGCTCGACGATCCGACGGTGCATGGCGGCGAGGCGTCGATGGCCGGCCTTCTGCGCCGCATCGACAATGGCGACCGCAGCCATGTCGGGTTGCCGATCTTCCCGTTGCGCAACTTCACCGCTCGCGACCTCTACGTACGCAAAGACGGACCGGTCAAAACGCCCGCTGATCTCACCGGTAAGCGCGTCGGCATGTACGACTGGGTCGCCAGCGGCTCGATCTGGTACAGGCACTTCCTGCGCTTTATCGGTGTGCCGCCAGACAACCTCCAATGGTGGATCGGGGACATCGATACGCCGCGGGCGGCGACCCATCTCTACACATTGCCAGAGGGAGTGCGCCGGCCGCCGCCCGGGCGCTCTCTGTCGGAGATGCTGATCGCCGGTGAGCTCGACGCAATCTACAGCCCGCCGCGACCACAGCGCTACGACCCGGTAGACGGACCTATCATCCGCCTCTTTCGCGATGTTCGGGCGATCGAGCGCGACTATTTCCGGCGGACCGGCTGCTTCCCGCCGCAGCACCTGGTGATTCTGCGCCGTGAGCTTTGGGAACGCGAGAGATGGATCGCGCGCGACCTGACCGATGCCTTCGTCCGCTGCAACGACCAGTTCACCACCGCGCAGCGCCGGTTCCCCTATGCTTCGCCTTGGCTCGACATCGAGCTCGAAGAGACCGAAGCACTGATGGGTCCCGATTTCCACCCCTACGGATTTGAGAAGAACCGCACTGCGATCGACATCTTCTGTCGCCAAGCTCACGAGCTAGGCATCGTCAGCCGCCTAATCACGGCCGAGGAGTACTTCGCTGAATATCTTGCCTCGTAACCACCAGCCCGGAATTGAGAGATGGCGATGAAACTCTACGGCTATTTCCGGTCCTCCGCCGCGTTCCGCGTCCGTATCGCCCTCAATCTGAAGAAGCTCGACTACGAAACCGCCGCTGTCCATCTGCGGCGAAACGATCAGACAAGGCCCGATTATCTCCGCGTCAATCCCCAGGGCTTGGTGCCAACGCTCGAGCATGGCGACCGGACCCTGATCCAGTCGCTGGCGATCATCGAATATCTCGACGAGACCTATCCCGACCCGCCTTTGCTGCCGAGGCTCCGGGCTGATCGGGCGCGGGTGCGCGCCCTCGCCGAAATCGTCGCCTGCGAAATCCACCCGATCAACAACCTTCGCGTTCTGCGCTACCTGACGCATTCCCTTGGCCACGACGAGGCCGCTATCGCAAGCTGGTACAACCACTGGATCGATGCGGGTTTTCAGGCGCTGGAACGCCTGCTCGCCGACGACCCACGGACCGGCAACTTCTGCCACGGCGAGGCGCCAGGTCTTGCCGACATCACCCTCGTGCCGCAGGTCGTCAACGCCGAGCGCTATCGCCTCGACCTTGCCCCCTATCCGACGATTACCCGGATTTTCGAAAACTGCATGAAGCTCGAGCCCTTTGTCGCAGCCCACCCGGACAAGCAGCCCGATCGCGAGGCGTGAGCTCCTCCGCCCTGCCGGACGCGCGCCGCGGCGCTATCCTTTTCGGGCTTCGGCGATCATGCTCTTCAGAGCGTCGAGGTCGATGGCACCGGGAACAATGTGGTCGCCGATGATGAAACCGGGCGTTCCGCGGATATCGAGCGCAGTGGCGAGCGCCAAATTGGACTTTACCGCCTGGTCGATGTCCGGCGCCGCCATGTCGCGTTTGAGGCGGTCGACATCGAGCCCGACCGAGGCTGCAACTTGGTAGACCACGTCGTTTGTGATCTGACCCTTGGTCGCCATCATGGCCGCATGGAAGGCCTCGTACTTGCCCTGTAACCGCGCGGCAAGTGCAGCATGAGCCGCGACGACGGATGGGGCGCCGAGAACCGGCATTTCCTTGTAGATGAAGCGCAACTTCGGATCCTGATCGAGTAGCGCCTGAAGTGAGGGTTGCACCTGCTTGCAATAGGGGCAGCGGTAATCGAAGAACTCGACAATCGTGACGTCGCCCTGCGGATTGCCGCCTACCGGGGTCGCCGGGTCATCAAAGACTTCGCGTCGACGATCCGTCAGCACCAGCGCTGCCTTGACGTCAGCGTCCCGGCTCGCCTTGTCCTCCGCTGCCCGCAACGCCTCGATCAGGACATCGGGATTTTGCATCAGGTAGTCGTGGATAATCGCCTCGATCGCCTGGCGCTGCGCAGGTGCGAGTTCCTCGGCTGCGATCGAGCGCGGAGGCGCGCCAGCGAGAAGTGCGCAAGCCAGCACCAGTGCCGTGTAAGGCGCGCGGAGTAGCATGGCGACGGATACTCCCACAGAGAAGGGGTTTGAACGGCCCAGCTGCGATCAATGAATGTTCACGAGGCCGCCCCCCGAGTCGTCCATATGCTCCGCCTCGAGGTGGATATTCTCGGCGCGGTTATAAGCCGCGGAGTTCTTCGGCAATAGCGCCTTGGCCCGGCGGGCCTGCTGCTGGGCGTCCTTTTTCTTCCCGCCGGCGAGCCCTTCCTCGGCCAGCGCCAAGGCGGCCATGCCGATCTGATTGTCGCGCCCATAGGCGGTCGCCAGCAGGTGCCAGCCTTCGGTTTCCTTGTCCTCGCTGCGCAGGGCATCATTCAGATAGGCAATCGCGCGCTTGTTCACCTTCGGATCATTCGCCTCGACATACACTTGGGCGAGCGATATGCGAAATAGCGGCGCGTTTGGCGCTAAACGAACGGCTTCCTCGTAAGGTTGCACCGCGTCTGCGATGCGCCCGTTCTCGAACAGCATCTGCCCCTTGAGTTCGCGAAAATACGGATCTTGCGGGAAGTCTCGGATCAATCCGTCGATGGTCGGGAGCGCCTTGTCGAGCAGCGGAGTTCGGTAATAGGCGATCGCTCGTGCATAGCGCGCGAGAACCGACTGGTCCTTCTCGGGATAAGCCGCGAGTGTCGATGAGGGCGGCGAGGTGAAGGCATCGAGCTTGACCTTTAGCCGCTTCAACAAGTCGATATTGGTCTGAGTATCCGGAACGTCGGAGAAGCGCGAGTGCTCGACATGGTTGCGGACGTAGTCGATGCGCTGGGCGGTCAACGGATGCGTGCGCAGATAGGGATCCTCTCGGATGCCGGATAGCATCTCCTCGCCTTGCAAGATCTGGAAGAACTGAAGCAGACCCCGCGCAGATTGCCCGGTGGCATCGAGAAAGGTCATGGCCGCGTGATCGGCCGAGGCTTCCTGGGTGATCGAATATTGCATAAAGGCTTGTTCCGCGACGCTTTGTGCGGGCAGCATGGCGGCGCCGCCGCCGCTGCCCTTCCCGGCCACCATCGCCGCGGCACCGACCACCATTGCAATGATTCCTTCGATGCTGGCGTTGCGCACCGCCTCCTGAAAACGCGTCAGATGGCCGCCGGCGATATGCCCCGTCTCGTGCGCGAGCACGCCGATCAGCTGGTTCGGTGTTTGGGCGCGCATTATCAAGCCGGTGTTCATGAATTCGTTCTGTCCGCCGGCGACGAAGGCATTGATCTGCTTGTCCTCGACGAGATAGACGTGCACCGCGCTCGGCTCGAGCCCCGCCGCCTTCCAGATCGGGGTCATCATCGTCCGAATGTCGGCCTCGATTTCGGTGTCGCGGATATAGCTCTCTGCTGCCGCGGCAGCTTGGCCGAAAGCAATGGACGCCGCCACAACGACTGCTGTGAAACGGGAAAACTGTGCGGCCACAAGCGGTGCTTTCGGTAATGAATCGCCTTACGACTGGATCAGCCGCTGCCACCAGCCCCGGCGCGGCGTCGAAGGCTGCTCGATCACTGTCCGGTCCGGATGTTCCGGTTCCGGCTGCGGAGCGGCATCGGGCAATGCCCGTTCCGGAAGTCGCTCCGGCTCACCGGTGAAGGGTAATGCCTGCTCGGCCGGTACCGCCGCCACTGCTCCCGTCGGCGCCTCGACCGGGTGGAGATGCGGCATTGATGACCTGACGATCTCCTCTTGCGTCACCTCCGGAGCTTCAACCGGTTTGGGCCCGGATGGCACGCTCTCGCTAGCCGCCTCGATCCGTGTATGCCTGAGCTCCACGGGCATGCTCGCGAGGGCTG
>DATEQL010000914.1:0-4774 GCA_035272665.1 Allostellaceae bacterium | reverse complement strand
CGGCAGAGCCCGCACGGCAGCGCCATCGTCAATCTCGCCTCGGTTGCCGGGCTCGTCGGCTCGCAGCTCGACCCGCTCTATTCGATGACCAAGGGCGGTGTCACCTTGTTCACCAAATCGGCTGCGCTCGAATTCGCCCGCAAAGGCTATCGGGTGCGGGTCAACTCGATCCACCCGGGTCTGATCCAGACCGATATGGGTGAGCAGACCTTTGTCAGCCGGGCGCGCAACCTCGGCAGCAACGATGTCGATGCGGTGCGTCAACAGGCAATGTCGAGGCACCCGATCGGCCGGCTCGGCGTTCCCGACGACATCGCCAAGGGCATCGTCTTTCTCGCCTCCGACGATTCGGGCTTTATGACCGGCGCTGGGCTCGTGGTCGACGGCGGGTCGACGGCACAGTGAGCGCAGCTGCGGCGCTCAGAGCGGCTCGGCGTCGCTCACCGCGACCCCTAGAACCCGGCCGTCCGCCGCCTGGAGGAGCCCCGCGACCCGGTCGCAATTCCAGGGAATCGGCGCTGCGATCGTGGCCGCGGTGCCGCTGTACCGCGCGATCTCTTCGACGCCGCGTACAACATCGACATGCGCCAGGGTTCGCCCGCGATTTTCGCCGCGCTCCACCGCGCTGACGTGGTGGCGTTCGAAGCCGATCAAGAGGACAGAGGCCGACACCGCACCATCGCCCGGACCCAGCTTGATCTGCGCTTGGCCGTGATCGAGAGCGAGCGAGACCGATACTTCCCGGCGGTCACGTCGCGCGAGGTCGAGCGCATGCTCGACATCGGCACGGTCCGACCCGACTGCCTGCCACTTGCCGTCGACGACGATCTGCGGCGTGTAGACCGTGGCAAGATGGAGAAGCGTCGAGTAACGGTCTTGGCGTTCGGTCGCCTCGGGGCTGGAGAAAGGATCCTTCCAGCCGAGTCGGTCCCAGTAATCAACATGATACGACAATGCCAGCACATCGGGACGGCTCGCGAGTTCCGCGAGCAGCAGATCGGCCGGCGGGCACGACGAACAGCCCTCGGAGGTGAAAAGCTCGACCACAATCGGGCGTTCGCCCGCCTGAATCGGTGTGACGCCAAAGGCCAAACAGAGCGAACGGAGGAGCGCGGAGAATCTGATCATACGTGAAACTACACCAGCGAGCCGGCCATAGGGTTCAACAGAGCGTGAAGAAGGCTCGCTGCCATATGCGCAAAACGTGCGGCTGCAGAAAAGGCGAACCTGTCGATGACACAGTCCCGCGAGCTGTTGCGGACGGCCTGGCGAGCCGTAGGGCGCGAAATGCAACGGCCCGCTCCGGTGGCAAACAGCGGTCTCGCGCAAACCGTCGCCCGAAACCCGTCCCCGACCGGCGCCAGGCCGCGCTGCTGCTGCCGGTGTCGGCCGCCGAACGAAGAAGGAGATCGCGACTGCCGAGCCGGTGGCCGCTGCAGCGCCAAAGCGACGAAAGAGGCAGGGGAGCGCCATTTCCCCTTCCCTGCCGCGACGGGAAACTCAGGATTTTTTTTGGGCTCTCCCGCACCGAAAGTCTTTTGTAATCAAAACCTTGCACGCGATTCTCCGGCCGAATCCAAGGCGCGGCAGGGAAACGGCAGGGAAGCCCAAAAAACCGCCGGATCGCCGCTTGGCATCGGCCGATTACTGCTATCATCGTAATTATTAAATTGATGTTTTGGTGCGGAACTTCATTTTGGCAAGCGGACGGCAAGTGTCGTCCGCGCGGCGCGGGTGAAAAGGATGGCACAAGCCCCATGTCCGAGAACAAGCGCGATTACGAGGGACTGGAGGACCTTTCGGCCGAACCGGCGGCGCTCAATCGGTCGGCCAGATGTCCTCTCGTGGTTCGAGGTTAGGCGCGGCGTTCGGCCATTTCACCGGGATTACGGGTCTGACTGAACGCCGCGAGGTAGTCCGAGTAGGGGATGTGGTTGCCGAAGTCGTTGCACATGGCCTGGGAGTTTAGCGGGATTTATGCAAGCTTGGATGTGCCGGCGTATCTGATGTTGTAGCTTGCCGACAGTAGGGGTGTGCCACGAAGAGTGTTCTTCATGATCCACTTCTGGAGCGGCTGCTGGCGAAGCTTCATGGGGAAAGCGACGCGCAGGCCCAGGCGATACGCGAACACTATGATGGGGCTGCGGATCTATCCTCGGAGGATCAGGCCGCTCGAACCAAGGCATTTCTGAGCGATAAACTCTATGCGCTTGACCGTGACAAGGCCGAGTTCTGCTATCAACTTTGCCGCGCCATCGACGCCCGCCGGATTGTCGAGATCGGCACCTCCTACGGGGTTTCGACGCTTTATTTGGCTGCGGCTGTGCGCGACAATGTTCGTGCTGCTGGTGGCGGCAGCGGCGTGGTAATCGGGACCGAGTACGAACCTGAAAAGGCACGCGCCGCACGAGAGCACTTCAAACAGACTGGTTTGAGCAACTTCGTTGATCTCCGCGAGGGCGATCTCCGCGACACGCTCCGTTCGATTGATGGCCCGGTCGACTTCATGCTGGTCGACATCTGGATTCCAATGTCACGGCCGGCGCTCGAACTGGTCGCCCCGCATCTGCGGCCGGGAGCCATCGTGATCTGCGACAACACCGAGCAGCATCGGGCCGCGTATGCCGACTACTTCGCCTTTATCAATGATCCAACACAACGCTTCCGGACGATGACGTTGCCCTTTGGAGGCGGTCTGGAAATGTCGGTGCGAGCGATCTGACGGATAATCAGGCACGAAACCCAATGGCCCTCTCGTCCTTGGGCTGGTCCAGATCGACGACATGTCTGAATGGTTTGTTGGGCGTTACTGCGCGGTGCGTTTAGAGGAAGCGTTCCAACCCATAGGGCTCGATAAGACGATCACGTCGGCCGCTCAGTATCTCGTCAGCGACAAAGCGACCCATAACTGGAGCAAGTGTGATCCCAGAGTGCATGATCGCAACATAAAGTCCGGCGATGTCGGCGGCGCGACCGACCACAGGGAACCCATCCTTCGGTATCGGACGAACACCGACAACATGAGCTTCGGGTACGTGGGAGGCATCGGAGACGATCATTTCTCTCAGCGTGTCGAATGCGGCAGCGGCAGCTACCGCACCATCCGCGTCCACATTCCCATCCCGGAAGTTCACGGCGGCGACGAGCTGCCCTTCCGGTGTCTGCCTTAGCTGCATCGCCGGCGACATGACGAGGCCATTAAGCAGTTTGGCATGAGGCTGGGTACGAACAAGCAGTGCGGGCGATGCCGTTATCGGCAAGGTAAGCCCGGCAGTGGCTACTAAGTCGGCTGTTCCGGCCCCCGCGGCTACCACGATCTCGTCGGCGAACAGGAGACCAGCGTTGGTCTCGACGCCAGTAACGCGACCAGCATGCAGGTTCAGGGCGCGCACCGGATTGTTCGCAATGACGGTTGCGCCGAGCACCCGCGCTGCGGCCAGGAGAGCCTGCGTAGCGGCGAGCGGTTCCACGGCGCCCTCAGTGGGCGCATACAGTGCAAGTTCGGGGGGATCGGCGAGGTACGGCTCGATCCGTTGCGCCTCGGCGCGTTCGACCGGGCGAATATCGTAGCCCCAAGCGGTGTGACCGATCTGGAAGCTTCGTAGCTGCTCCGGCGGTAGCTCCCACAGCAGGCTACCGACCCAGGCGACGCGAATGTTGGGCACCTCCTGCTCAAGCCTGCGCCACTCATTCATCGCACGGACGCGCAGACGAAAATATGGCTCGGGATTGCCCCAACTGGCATTGATCCAGGCCCATGAATTTCGAGTCGCAACGCCACCCGCCTCGCTGGCATCTATCACGGTGGTGCGCGCACCGGCGCGCGCCACACGCCATGCAATCGAGGCTCCGATAATACCCGCGCCGACGATCAGAACATGTGGGCGATCGGTCATCTCGCCATTCTCTCTGCATCGGACGCCGGGTCAAAGTAGGAGTTGAAGCCGACCGATCGTCCGATTAAAGACTTCCGGAGCGATGGTCTATCCGCCTTCGGCGGCAGCAAGGACAATTACCTCCGGTCGGTCGCGTCAGTTCAGTGGATCGCTGGCGACGCGCCCGAACATTCGGAAATCGTGGAATTCATCCTTGAAGTGAGCCTTCTGCCGTAGGGTGCCCTCGTATCGGAAGCCCGCCTTTTCGAGCACACGGTCAGATGCCCCGTTGCCAGGCAGCGTCCAAGCCTCGATGCGATTGAGACCGAACGCCTGATGACCGACAGCGACGACTGCGCGGAGCGCTTCGGTCATCAGGCCGCGCCCCCGGAATTCGGGGTGCAACTCGTAACCGACCTCGCCGACTTTCCATTTCCGCTCGAAGTGGTTGAACCGGATGGCTCCGATCAATGCCCCCGACGCGCCATCCTCGATGATCCAGGCGCAGCCGCTTCGGCTGGCGTGGAGTTTTGACATCCATTGCATCGTCCGTTCCCCATAAGGCTTTTTCGGAGCATCGGGCCAATTGGAATAGCGGGTGACCTCCGGGATCGACAACAGGGCTCGGAAGACTTCGGCATCGTCCATGTGGGGCGCGCGGAGCCGCAGCCGGTCGGTTGTCAGGGATGGGAACTCGCGGTCGGACTTTGCCATCGCGACCCTGTATCAGGAGTTGGCTCCTCTGTACGAGCGCTATGTCGAGACCGCGTTGAACTTTGCAGGTAATGGAAGTCGAACAGGACGCCGTAAAACACTTTTCTGAGAGTCTGTCCATACCGTACGCACGACCGACGGAATTATCTTAGATTAGAATGATTCGCAGCGATTCTGTAGATCAC
>DATEQL010000913.1:0-2014 GCA_035272665.1 Allostellaceae bacterium | reverse complement strand
CCTGTGACGAAGATAGTCGCGGCACCTATGGGCAACTGTCTTACAAATCTTGCGCGAGGATTCATCCGACATTCCCCCGCTACCAGGTGAGTTGCGTGGCCAGGATCGCCGCTTCGAGCCTCTTGGGCAATGGTTAATCGGTCACCGCATGCGCAGCAGGAGTCGGACCAGCCAGTTGACTAGGCCGAGACGCCGAAACGCGTTCGTTGCCTGCATCAAGGCACACCTTTTGTTGTCGCCGTCTGTCGCACTTGACCCCGACGCCCCTCACGCCGGCGCGGGTAGCGCCCGCAGTCGGGCGATCAGCGTGATGATGCCGTCGCCGCTGGGCAGTAAGACCACGATCGCGCGGGCTTGCTGACCGCTGAGGAAGAGTACCCGCTCGGTCCCGCTGGCGACCGGCAGTCGCTGACGATGGGCGAGGCCGGCGTGGTTTGCCCAAGCGCGACGCCGACGGGCGCGGTTGCGGCAGACGCGACCAGGATTGCAGACCATTCCGCGCGAGCACGGAAAGGTGCAATTTTCGTTTCACTTCGGCTATCCGACGACCGCTGTCCAGGACGTGCGAACTCTCGGACCGAGAGGCAGCGATACCGAAAGATCTCGCTGTCACCGTCGTGATCACGTGAAGCTCTCTGATATCGGCGTGTCGATCGAGCGCCATCCGGCGTGCAGGAGTTTCCGGCTCGCCCAATCGAATGCGAACCAGTTTCCACCATTGGTCGCCGGCTGATCATGACGTCGGCTGATTGGCAGGCCGGCAAGTGGCAATAGAGCAATGTTCCGGTGCCCCCATGACCGACAATGGCCAGGTCGCCATCATCGGAAGCTTGCGCCACGATCTGCTCGACGGCGCCAATAATTCGCGCCTGGGCATCTACTGCCGGCTCCCAGCCTCGGACGCTGGTTTCCGGTTGAGCAAAAAACGCGTCGACCGTCGCTTCGAACTCTTGCTTCGGGAGGTAACCCGTCGCCGAGCGGTCATTTTCGCCGAGGCCATCGACCACGATGTATCCGCTGAGTCCGAGCCCGTCAGCGAGGATCTGCGCTCCATCTCGCGCTTTGCGCTCGCTGCTGGCGAAGATGCGGCCCACCCCCCTTGCCCGAGGATAGGCTGCCGTTGCGCGCAGGCGTGCTCGGCCGCGCTCATTGAGCGGCCAATCGGGAACCGGGACGCTCGGATCAATTGCGACATCCGGGTGGGTGATGAAGAACACCGTCGGCATTGAGTGACCCCTCCCCTCGCGCGCGGCCTCGATAAGGGACATTTATCATATATATCTCGACCCAGTCCGCCGTTGGCGCGCCGGCGTCGCGCACGACTTGGTGAAGCGACCAAATGATCAAGCCCAGATCGGCCTTCGCCGCGTAGGCTGGTGCTCACGGTTTGGTCGCCGTCCGCTCCCGTTGCGAAGCATCGATGACTCGTCCCGAAGACGGGTGCGAGCCCAGATCAGGTGATTCTCGACGGCTTTGATGCCCGGCACTTTCCCGCTGGCGATGACGACGCGGTCAAGGCGCTGGCACTTACGGACGCCGCACCGGAATCGCGGCCGACGAAACGCGCCATCGCGCTTTGACGAATCGCGTCGTTGCGACAACATTGCCGAACGCGTTCATCGACAGCCAGTCGGATAGTGAAACCGATGACGAAACTCAGATCTGCCATTACCAGAGACGGGATCAGCCGCACGCCCCATCGCGCCTTCATGCGGGCGATGGGGCTCGATGACGAGGCGATCGCGAAACCGATGATTGGCGTCGTCAGCATGAAGGGCGAGCAGACCCCGTGCAACATGACTCACGGCTTTCAGGTCGAGGCGGCGAAGCAAGGGATCGCCGAGGCGGGGGGTACGCCGCGCGAGTTCACCACGATCTCGATGTCGGACGGCATCGGCATGAACCACGAGGGAATGAAGTTCTCGCTGGTATCGCGCGAGCTGATCGCCGATTCGATCGAGGCGGTCGTGCACGGTCTTGCCTATGACGGGCTCATCGGGTTCGGCGGCTGCGA
>DATEQL010000912.1:0-24296 GCA_035272665.1 Allostellaceae bacterium | reverse complement strand
GATCGGATGTTGATTGCCCAGGCGATCACCGCGGACATGGTAATCGTTTCTAACGAGGGCCTGTTCGACGCTTATGCGGTAGCGCGCCTCTGGTGATCCGACACAGCTCATTGCGGGAGAAGGTGCCGACCCCCGGATCACTGTCCGGGGAGGCGGGTGAGGGCTCCTCCGGCACCAGCGTTAGGTGCGCTGCACAAATCGCGATCGGATCGACGCCTTTCCGTTCACCCGCTAAGGGCTGATCCAAGGCGGGGTCGAGCCCATCGCGCGCGACGCGGTCGACGAGTCCGGTCGAAGCAGCAGCGCTGCCAGGGTTCGCACAGCGCCAGCGACGAGCCGGCTGATGTCAGGCGTGCCCATCAGCTTATCTGCAGGTCTGGCATTGCTGAAGAGACATTTAATAATTGATTGATACGAATCTATACACCATCTAGAGCGACGGCGGCCCTAGGGACGATGTCAGATAGGACGGCTGCGGACCAACCCTCGAACCGTGTTCGAGAAGAGCCGGTTGAGAAAGATGTTGTGTGAATCGTGGCGGGGAAAGGAGATCCGACCTGTTTCCGTCCTGAGAAACAGGTGGGACAGGGCCCGAGGCGGCCATTCGAGGAAGTCCGCTCGGGCAAATATGACCTACCGCGGGAATCGCGAAGCCAGCGGATGCGACGGGCTACAAGGGCTCGCCGCAGACGAGACGGGGAAGGTCGCCGACGATCCCCATCGCGTCGCGCATCAGCAGGCGCTTGAGCGGCGGCAGGCGGTGAACGACCGCGAAGCCGAGATCGCGGGCGAGCCGCACCGGTGCGATCGCGTTCGAGAACAGGCGGTTGAGCCCATCGGTCACGGCGGCGAGCAGGAGCCCATCGAAACGGCGCCATCGCTGGTAGCGGTCCAGCACGGCGTCTTCGCCGATGTCGAGACCAAGCCGGCGCGTGTCGATTATCACCTCGGCAAGCGCCGCGACGTCGCGGATGCCGAGATTGAGGCCTTGGCCGGCGATCGGATGGATCAGATGCGCCGCCTCGCCGACGAGCGCCAGTCGACGCGCGGCGTAGCGCTCCGCCAACATCAGTCCGAGCGGATAGGCCCAGCGCGGGCCGATCGGCTCGACCGCGCCGAGAAAGTCGCCGAAGCGAGCCGCGAGCTCCGCCGCAAATGCCGCATCATGGAGCGCAATCAGCCGTTCGGCCAGCTCCGCCCGTTCCGTCCACACGATCGAGGAGCGGTTGCCGGTCATCGGCAGGATCGCGAATGGCCCCGCTGGCAGGAAATGCTCGATCGCGATGCCGCCATGCGGGCGCTCATGGCGCGCCGTCGTCACGATCCCGGTCTGGCGATAGCGCCACTCGACGATGCCGATGCCCGCCGCGCGGCGCAGCGGCGAGGCTTGCCCGTCGGCCGCCGCGACCAGGCGAGCAGTAACCCGTCGCCCGTCGGAGAGTGCAGCGACCGCGGCAAAGGGCGAAGTCTCGGCCGACTCAACGGCGAGCGGGGCAAGGAAGGAGAGGCTCGTAAGCGAGCGGGCACGTTCGATCAATGCGCGGCGGAGCACCCGGTTTTCGACGACATAGCCGAGCGGGGTGCCGGTCTCGAGCTCGCGATGATCGTAGTGCAGGAAGAGCGGCGAATCATCGTCGGCGACCCGGATCTCGAGGATCGGCTCGGCCTCCGCGGCGATCTCGGGCCACAAGCCGAGAGCGTCCAGAACCCGGCGCGAGCCGTAGGCGATCGCCGAGCTGCGCCCGTCGAAACCTTCGCCGAGCATCGCCTCGGGATCCTGGCGATCGACGATCGCGACAGTGAGCCCGCCGCCGGCGCAGGCGACGCCGAGCAACAGCCCGATCAGGCCGCCGCCGGCGATCAGGAGCTCGACATCGTCGGTCACCCAAAGAGCATGAAGCGCCGCCGGCAGCCTGTCCAGGCCCCGCAACTGCGGGAGCGGGACCCAGCCCGCGCAGGGCTGCGTGTCTGAGGGCGTGTTTTCAATGGGTTACGGCTCCTCCCTGTCGTCCCGGCGGAGGCCGGGATCTAATTCAGCGATAGGCACCACCTTCTGCCGGTATTACGAGTGGGAGTGACATGAGGAGGCGAAGACCTTAATTGCGTAATTGACAAATTAATCTTGCTGTGCTATTAGCATGCTTACACCGATTCCGGTTTAGGAGATTAGGCATGTCGGGAGGCGCACAGGAAGCAATCATGGAAAGTGCGACCCGCCTCACGCCGATGGTCGGCAATATTGTGTTTGTCTTAATAAGGAGGCCCACCCATGCCTGAATCGCGCGTGCAATATCAGGTGGAGCGGACCCCGGAGGGCCACTTCGTCAAGGGCCAATCCGGCAACCCCGCCGGCAAGCCACCGGGCTGCTGTAGCCACACCTCACGCACCGCCGAGATCCTGCTCGACGGCGAAGTCGAGGCGCTGACCCGGACGGCCATGGCACGTGCCCTGGAGGGTGATGGCCTGGCGTTGCGGCTCTGCCTCGACCGCATCATCGCGCCGCGCCGCTCCCGCCCGGTGCATCTCGATCTGCCGCCGGTCGCGGGCCCGGCCGATATCGCGGCCGCGATGGCTGCGGTTACGGCGGCCGTGGCCGGGGGCGTCATCACCCCGAGCGAGAGGGCCGAGGTAGCAAAGGTGGTCGACACCTACGTTCGGGCGATCGAGGCGAGCGACTTCGACAGACGGCTAACTAAAGGCGCTGGAAGCCGCCTTCGCGGCCGACGCTTGACCGACGCGGCCGCGATAGATCTCGCGGATATGCATGGCCTTGCCGGTTGCGCCGCGAATGCCGCCTGCACCCCAGTGCAATGAGGCGGGTGAAGGCGATCGCTTCAGTCACTTTCACGATCGCCGCAGAGCGCGTAATCTCGTTGCTGTTTTGTGCCGTCGGGGGATGGACGGCGTTCGGGGAAGGCCGGCACCAGAGGGGGCAGCATGGCCCGATCGATAGGATATTCGTCGCGCGCAATCGCCCGGCGTCAGCGCGGCTGGGCGGAGGCGCTGGCGGCGCTGAAACGCCGCCTGCTCGAAACGTTGGGCTTCGGCCTGTTGCTCGCGTGCTTCTTGCTGACGCTGGCGATGCTGACCTACGACCCGCGGGATCCGTCGCTGGATACGGCGGTCGACGCCGCACCGCACAACTTCCTCGGCCATAGCGGGGCGGTTCTCGCGGATCTCTTGCGGCAGAGCTTCGGCCTTGCCGCCCTTTTGATCCCGATCGTGCTGCTCGGCTGGAGCTTTCGCCTGCTGCTGAATCGCCCGCTCAAGTCGATCGGGCTCAGACTTGTACTGCTGCCGGTGATCCTGGTGTTGGGGGCGTTCGCGCTGTCGGTCCTCGACGTCGGCGGGCTCTCCGTCGAGATGAGGTCCGGGGGCGCCGTCGGATGGGGTCTGCAACGGCTGCTGTCGAGCGCCGGACTGAGCGCTGCCGCGTTACCGATCTCGGTCGCGACGGCGGGCGTCGTCGGCCTGCTGCTGCTGTTGATCATGGGGTTGTCTTGGCGGGACTGGCGCGACATCGGTGAAGGGGCGGAGCGCGTCGGTGCTTTTTCCGGCCGCCGCACCATCGCAGCCGCCGGGTTCGCCGATCGGCTTTTCCACCATTGGCGCGAAGCGCGGCGGGCCCGCGCGGCCGGAGCAGCCAACAGCTCCAGCGCCTCCGACCCAAGCCCTCGGGGAACAGTTACCGTTTTGCCGAACCGGCGAGAGCCGCGTTTGGAAGGCGCTCCGCCGGACCCCGCGGGCGGCGGGCGGGACCGTGGCGGCCTCATTCGCTTCATTGCTCCCCGGGCGAAGCCGCTAGCACCCGGAAGGCGTGCCGATCAGGAGCGCCAGCCGACCCTCGACCTCATGCCGGACGAGCAGCCCGTGTTGCCCTCGCTCGAACTCCTGGTAAAGCCGCACGCGTTAAAAATCGAGACGATCGACGAGGAAGCGCTGGAAAAAAATGCTCGCCTCCTCGAAACGGTGCTTGAGGATTTCGGCGTGCGCGGGCAAATCGTACAGGTGCGTCCGGGCCCGGTCGTAACGCTTTACGAGCTCGAACCGGCGCCGGGGATCAAGGCTTCGCGGATCATTGGGCTCGCCGACGACATCGCGCGCTCGATGAGTGCCATCTCGGTGCGCGTTGCGGTCGTACCCGGGCGCAATGTGATCGGCATCGAGCTGCCGAACCGCAAGGCCGAGACCGTCTTTCTGCGCGAGCTTCTCGGGTCCCCGGTCTACGAGAACCATCCCGGGCGTCTCGCCCTGATCCTGGGAAAGGACATCTCCGGCGAGCCGGTCCTCGCCGACCTCGCCAAGATGCCGCATTTGTTGATTGCCGGGACGACGGGGTCGGGCAAGTCGGTCGGCATCAATACCATGATCCTGTCCATCCTGTACCGGCTGCCGCCCCAGCGGTGCAAATTCATCATGGTCGACCCGAAGATGTTGGAGCTGTCGGTTTATGACGGGATTCCACACCTTCTTGCCCCGGTCGTCACCGACCCGCGTAAAGCCGTTCTCGCGTTGAAATGGACCGTCCGCGAGATGGAATACCGCTATCGCAAGATGTCAAAGCTCGGGGTGCGCAACATCGACGGGTTCAACACAAGGCTTGCCGAAGCACAGGCCAAGGGCGAGAGCCTGGTCCGTAAAGTGCAAACGGGCTTCGATCCGGAAACCGGTCACCCGATCTTTGAGCCGCAGCCCTTCGACACCAGCGAGCTCCCACTCATCGTTGTCGTCGTCGACGAGATGGCAGATCTGATGCTGGTCGCCGGCAAGGAGATCGAGGCGGCGATCCAGCGGCTCGCGCAAATGGCGCGCGCCGCCGGTATCCACTTGATCATGGCCACCCAGCGTCCGTCGGTCGATGTCATCACCGGCACGATCAAAGCGAATTTTCCGACTCGGATCAGCTTTCAGGTGACCTCGAAGATCGATAGCCGCACGATCCTGGGCGAAGGTGGCGCCGAGCAGCTCCTGGGCCGGGGCGACATGCTCTATATGGCGGGTGGCGGCCGCATTACGCGGGTCCACGGGCCCTTCGTCTCGGACGAGGAAGTGGAGCGGGTGGTGTCATTCCTGAAGACGCGCGCCGAGCCCGACTACATCGATGCGATCACCGAGGATGACGACGCGCCCCTCGGTCTGCCGGGAAGCGAGGAGGAAGGCGGTTTGGGCGACGCGCTCTATGCACAGGCAGTTGCCGTAATATGTAGGGAGCGTAAGGCGTCGACCAGCTTTGTGCAGCGCCATCTCCAGATTGGCTACAATCGCGCCGCGCGAATCATCGAACGGATGGAAGCTGAGGGCATCGTCAGCCCGGCCAACCACGTGGGCAAGCGCGAGGTTCTGGTGCGGGGCGGCGATTGACCGCAATTGCCGGGACGAACAGGCGCGCCCATTTCTCCGAAATTCAAGCGAGGCAAAACCACACGGGTCGAAATCGGTGGGTAATCGGCATAGCAGAGACGGAGCACCGGCGCTCAGCCGGCGCACCATCGTCGCATCCGGCTTGGCGGCGGCAACGATCCCGCTTGCAGCGCTGTCCCGCGCCGCCGTCCCGCCGCCCCAGGCCTTGCTGACCCCCCAAGATGCGGCCGATCTGCGGCGCATTGCTGCTTATCTGAACGGCGTTCACACGATGACCGCCCGGTTCCGGCAAATCTCTTCGGGCGGTGGCATCGCCAGCGGAAGCTTGTGGTTGGCGCGGCCCGGCCGGATGCGGTTCGAGTACGACCTGCCTTCGCCGATCCTGCTGATCGCCGACCAGTTCTACGTCTATTATGTGGATAAACAGCTTGCCGAGATGTCGAAGGTCGGGTTGAAATCGACCCCCGCCTGGTTTCTGCTGCGCGATCCGATCACCTTTGAAGACCTCATCGTTACACAGTTCGAGCGCGGCGCAAATGGGCTGGCCGTCACCGTCGCCGAGCCGGCCGAACCGGACAATGGCAGTCTGACCATGGTGTTCGGCAGCAACCCGATGGCGCTGCGTCAATGGACGATTGTCGATCAACAGCGAAAGACCACAACCGTTTCGATCTCCGATACACAGTTCGGGGTAGCGCTAGACCCCGAGTTGTTTGTATATCAGGATCCGTTTGCGCGCGGCCGTCGCCAACTTCAGCCCTGAGTTCGAGCCTAATGCCCGTTTGCCACACGCCAATCGTCGGCATCCCCGCCTGCTTCCGCACGTTCAAGGAGCGAGTTTTCCACGGGGTGAACGAGAAATATCCGAATGTCGTGATCGATGCGGCGGGGTGTCTGCCGGTGTTGATCCCGGCGGTCGGGTCGAAAGTCGATGTCCGCGTGCTGCTCGACAGGCTCGATGGGCTGCTGCTGACCGGCAGTCCGTCGAATGTCCATCCGAGCCATTACGGCGCAGAGCCGAGCCACCCGGAAATCCTGCACGACCCGGAGCGCGATGCAACGACGCTGCCGCTGATACGCGAAGCAGTCCGGCGCGATTTGCCGATCTTAGCGATTTGTCGGGGTATCCAGGAGTTGAACGTGGCACTTGGCGGCACGCTGCACCAAAGGGTGCACGAGCTCCCCGGTCGACTCAATCACCGCTCGTCGAAGGGCTCTCCCGAGGGCCCATATGGACCGGCCCACAGCGTTACCCTGACCACGGACGGACTTCTGGCGTCACTCACCGGAGCTGCCGAGGTGATGGTCAATTCGCTACACTCCCAAGGTATCGATCGTCCTGCCCCCGGGCTTCTCGTCGAAGCAGTGGCCCCGGATGGACAGATCGAGGCGGTGAGTCTGCCCGAGGCGCGATTCATCGTTGGTGTGCAATGGCATCCCGAGCACAAGGCGCTGGACAACCCATTCTCAAGCGCCCTGTTTTCGGCTTTCGCCCGGGCCTGCGGTGTAGCCCACGCGGGCATACTGTCGGTTGCCCGCGCGGCATGAGGGAATTAAGATTGGTTCCCGAGCGCAGCATGCATTTTTTCCGCTCCGGGCATGCACGAATCGCGCTCTTGTTTTCCCTCGGACCGCCCCCATCTAGCTAGCTCGGAAGCGGAGAGAGAAGAAAACTCTCTTTAGAACGGACCTGTCTCCCCTGTGGGTCCGGTTTCCCCCAAACGCTTCTGACATGCAGGCGCCCGGTCTTCCCCCCCCCGACCGGGCGCCGTTGTGTCCGCTGCCCCGCTGTTGCCATGGACGCAGTAGCATGCTTTTGTCGGGTATCCAATCCCGATCGAACACGCGTCGGATAAGCCCGTGGCGGTGCGCCTCGTCACCTGGAACATCAACTCGATCCGGCTCAGGATCGACAATGTGCGGCGGCTCATCACGGAATGGGCGCCGGAGATCCTGTGCCTGCAGGAGACCAAGACACCCGACGAGAGGTTCCCGCGCGAGGCGTTCGACTCGCTCGGCTACCACCATATGTTGGTACACGGCATGAAAGGCTACAACGGCGTCGCCATTCTATCGCGGATCCCGTTCAAATCGCCCGAAATTCGCACCTGGTGCGCCCGAACCGACTGCCGCCACGCAACCGTTGAGCTACCGGGCGGCATCGAGCTTCACAACATCTATGTCCCGGCGGGCGGTGACCTACCCGACCCGGAACAGAACCCGAAATTTGCCCATAAGCTCAGATTTCTCGACGAGCTGACGGCGTGGTTCGCGGCGGAACGGCAGGACGGCCGGTCGATGATTGCGGTCGGCGATCTCAACATCGCGCCGCTGGAGACCGACGTCTGGTCGCACAAGCAGCTCCTGAGCGTCGTCAGTCATACCTCGGTCGAGGTCGAACGCCTCGGGCTCCTCCAGCAGACGGGAGAGTTTGTCGACGCCGTGAGACACTTTGTGCCGCCGTCGCAGCGCCTCTACACTTGGTGGAGCTATCGGGCACGTGACTGGGCAGCCTCGGATCGGGGCCGCCGGCTCGATCACATCTGGGTGACACCTTCGCTCGCAAGCGCGCTCTCAGAGGCCCGCATTTACCGAGATAGCCGCGGTTGGGACAAGGCCTCGGACCATGTCCCCGTCATGCTTACGATCGGCAGCTGACGCGTCGGTAAAGGTGGTAGCGGCCGGGAGCGACGCTCTCCGGCAGCGCCATGGGGCTCAGTCCATCCCAAGCGATGGCCGGCTCGCTGACGAGCACCGCGCCCGGGCGCAGCAACGGCACGATCAGCGGTGCGAGTTCCGTCGCGAGAGCCCGGCTGGCCGCGAGGTCGCCGGTCGCTGGGTCGAGGTGGGCAAGCGCTACCCGACGCGCAAGCCGTTCGCGAGCCGTTCGCAGAGTATCGCGCATGTCGCCGAGGAGGAGGAGTTCGTCGGGCGGCACGCAGTCGGGATGCGCAGCGAGCCTGCGCTCGCAGACGTAGATTTTCCGCTCTGGAAAGAGCTGGCAAAGATGGTCATAGGTCCGGCCGTTGCCGAGCCCGAGCTCGAGCAGCTCTCCGTCCAATTCCCGGATAAGATCGGCCGCCAGATCGAGGCAGGCGCGTTGCGCTTGCAGCCGGCGGATAAAGCTGTCGAGACGGCTCACGACCGATCAGGCGGCGATGCCGGTTCCTTCGCGCAGACGTTTGACCTCGGCAAGCGCGCCGCTGAGCTGATTGTTCGTCGACTCGACCCGATGCGCCAGCTCCTGCATGATCGAGACCGCCATGCTCGGGAATTCCCGCACCATGCGCATGAACGGCTCCTTAGAGATGCGCAAGGCGATCACACGGTCCTTGGCGCGGACCGTCGCTGCCCGTGGCGCGTTGGCTAGTATCCCCATCTCCCCGACGATTTCGTTAGCGCCGAGTGTTGCCACGATCACCGGTCCGCCGGGGGTTTCAAGGACGACCTCGGCATGCCCGTCGATGATCAAATACGCCGCGTCGGCGAGATCTCCCTGCTGCATCAGCCGCTTGCCGGGATCGAAGCCGACCCGCTCGCTCATGAACGCCAACAGTTTCAGCTTTGCCGGCTCGATCTCCGCAAAGATCGGCACTCGCCGGAGCAGCTCGAATTCTTGCTTGAGGCTCATCTCTTTCCTCCCATCATTGGCATGCTCTCGCTACCCCTTCGGTTGCTCATTCGGCCGCGATGAGCAGTGACATCAGCGACCCGTTGCCGTCGAGTTCGGACAGAGTGCCTTGCTCCTGCAGCTTGCCGTTGCTGAGGACGAGAACGCGGTCGAAATTTCGCGCGAGGCTCGCCCGATGCAGCACCCAAAGGATGCCTCGGCCGGTGAACTCCTCCTTCAATCCCTTGGTCACTCTCGACTGCGCCTGGCCGTCGAGCGCAGAGGTCGCCTCGTTGAGGATCAGAAGGTCGGGCCGCTTGAGCACGGCGCGGGCGAGCGCCGCCTTTTGCCGCTCGGCGGATGAGAGGCGCGATCCGCCGGTCCCGACATTGTAATCGAGCCCAACCTCGATGACTGTTTGGCGCAGCGACAGCGCGTCGACCACCTCGGCGAGCACCGAAGGGACACGGACCGGCGCATCGGCCTCACCATAGGCGATCTTGCCGAACAGGATGTTGTCCTGTACCGAGGCAGCGGCGTTATAACGCTCGGCATCGAAAAATTCGATCTGCGGACGCGCCTCTTCCGGCAGATGGGCCCGAAATACTCGGCGCGCCTCGAGCAGGCGATTTTGCATCGCCTCGTCGAGGACGTCGAGGCGGTGCCGCGCCGGGATAAGCTTGAAGGGCAGCGAGAGGAGTTTAGCGCGATCATCCCTGGCGAGTGCCGCCGTGCCCCCCGTGCCGATGCGGCCGAGGATTGCCTTGAACTCGGGAAGATCGTCCGCGCTGATAAAACTGAACTGCTCAAAGAACTCGTGATCGGGCGGCAGATCAGCAAACAGCTCGATCATGGTTTCGGCTACCTGCCTGCCCGCGTCAACGAGGTCCTCGATCAGCCCGACTTTGGTGAGAACTTGCAGCACGTAGGTATTGTCGGCGAGCGCCTCGAAGTCGAAACCTGGACCGATCGGCGTTCCGAACAACAAGTTCTCCGCGACCGAGGCATTGAAATTGAACCGATCGGCGTCGTAGGTCTCGACAAGGTTTGTGATTCCGTCCTCAACCAGCCGGCGAGCGAGCGCCTTACGCGCTTCGAGAAGCTGAGCGGCCGCCTCGGGGTAGGCCTCGGGATCGAGCCGCCAGCGCAGCCCCAGAGTGTAGACGGCCTCGTCGAAGTCGAGACGGGCCAAGACCTCGGTGATGCGTATCGACAGGCCCTCCCTGTCGGCAACCCCGGCAGCTTCGTAATCGAGCCAATCGGCCCGAGGGTCTAGATCGATATTGCCGGATCGTCGCGCCTCGTAAAGTTCGACCGCGCGGCGTTTGGCGACCGCCGGTTCGTATTCGGCCGGTCGGATCGGGCGATGACGCAGGCCGAGGAGCAGACTGTCGCGCAAGGTGCCGGCAAAGAAATAAGGGGTCTCACCGACATAACCGATCCGGCGGCCGACTACCGCGGTCGGAAGGGTTGCGATGTCGGTCCCGCCGATCGTAATCCGGCCGCTCGTCGGCCGGATTAGACGCGCGAGCAGCAGGGCAAGCTCGTTCTTGCCGCTACCGCTTTGCCCGATGATCGCGACGTGCTGGCCGATCGAAACGGTAAAGCTGACGGCGTCGAGTACGCGGCTCCGGTCGTCCTCGGCGAGCGACAGGTTGGCAACCGAGAGCATACCGGCGAGCGGCGCCACCCTCTCGGGCTCGTCGAGCAGCAGGCGAGCATCCGTCATGCCCGCAGGTTGGAATTGCTCGATGATCTGCTCGTACTTGATTCGCGAGTCCTGAAACGTCTGATAGAAAGTGAGGAGCTCGTTCCACGGCGAGGCCATTTCTCTTTGGGCGATGACTACGGCCGCCAGCGCGCCGGGGGAGATCTGACCGCGGATGACCAGATAACCACCAATCGAAAAGAAAAAGAACGGCGTCAACTGACCGAGAAAGTTGTTGAGAAACTTGATGAAAAATTTCCGCTGATAGCTTTCGAAGCGGATATCGTAAATTGTGCCCAAAAGGCGGGCAAAGCCGGTTAGCTGCAGCTTGGCGTTATCGTTGGCAAGGATGTCGCCAATTCCCGACGCCGTTTCATGGACGCGGTCGGCGACCTGGCGGATCGTGCGCACACGCTGTCTGTTAAGCTGGTTCACCTTGCGCTGCAGTTTCGGGATCACATAGCCCTGCACGGGATAGAGAGCCACAGCGGCGAGGCCCAGCACCGGATCCTGCATGAACATGAAGAGGATGATCGTCAGCAAAGTGCCGCCTTGGAAAGCCGGCATCGCGACGGCATCGCCAATGAAGCCGCCCATGGCTTCGGACTCTGCCGTGATCATCGGAATGATCTGAGCGGATGAGGCTTTCTGAAAATAGGACAGCGGGAAAAGCAACATCCGCTGATACAGCTGATAGCGGAACCGCCGCAACATGCGTTCGCTAAGCCGTCCCTTGAACGTGTTGATATAGTATTTGAACAAGCCATTGATGCAGACCAGAGCTAAGAATGCGGCGCACAGCAGCATCAAATAGGTGGTCTGATCAAATTGGAAGCCGAGAATGTCCCTCGAAGTATGCTTTCCTTGGGTAATTTCGTTAAGGATCGTTTTCGGAAGATTGAGCGAGTAGTAAAGGAAAGGAAAAGAGACCAGCGTCAACACGAGCACTAAGAGCTGTTGCCGCAGGCTGTGCCGGATGATGAAACGATAGATCGTTGGCTGCAGCGCGCTCGGGTCTTCGGTTTCCCGTTGCGGCGGCTTGGCTGCGGGCGAAGAGGCAGCCGGCTTCTGTCGCCGCGGCAGAAATCCGAGCCAATCCCGCGCCGGTCGAAGCGCATCCTCGGCCGTGGTGGCCAGCGCTGCCATTCCCTTCATGACCGTGGCCTTCATGAAAAGATCATTTCGCGCCGAGACCGCCTATGCAATAGTCTCCCTGCACGGTTGGACGAGAGGGGTCCGAGTGGCCGTTCGCCGTCATCATAAACGGGTGCTCATCTACAGCCATGACAGCTTCGGGCTAGGGCACCTGCGCCGATGCCGGGCGATCGCCCACTCTGTGGTCGATGCGGACCCCGCAGTTTCGGTGCTGATCCTATCCGGGTCGCCAATCATCGGCAGCTTTGATTTTCGTTCCCGCGTGGATTTTGTGCGGGTGCCGGGCGTCATCAAGCTACGCAACGGCGAATATGTGTCGCTCAATCTGCACATCGACCTCGAGGAGACACTGGCGATGCGCTCCTCGATCATCCGGCACACCGCGGATATTTTCGACCCCGACCTCTTGATCGTCGACAAAGAGCCGTTGGGCTTGCGTGGCGAGGTGCGCGACACGCTCGATCTGCTGCAACGCCGCGGAACGGCCTTGATCCTTGGGCTGCGCGACGTGATGGACGATCCCGAGGCGCTGGAAAGCGAGTGGGAACGCAAGCACGCGGTCCCGGCGCTGGCCGAATATTACGACGAGATCTGGGTGTATGGCTTGCCGCAGATCTGTGATCCCCTCGCCGGGCTCGCGGTGCCGAGGGGCGTGCGCCAGCGCATGATCTATACGGGCTATCTTCGGCGCAACGCAGCCGAGCCCCAGGTCACGCCGGAAATTCTGGGCGTTCTCGAGAGCGAGTTCGTGCTGGTCACGCCCGGCGGCGGAGGCGACGGCGAAGCCTTGATCGATTTGGTGCTGTCGGCTTACGAGTATGATCGCGCCCTCCCGCTCACCGCCTTGCTCGTCTTCGGCCCATTCATGCTCCCCGAGCAACGAGCGGTCTTCGCAAGCCGGGCTTCACGGCTCGACAATGTCCACGCGATCACGTTTAACGCACGGCTCGAGTCTCTGATGGCGCGCGCCGCCGGTGTGGTCGCAATGGGTGGCTACAATACCTTTTGCGAAATTCTCTCTTTTGACAAGCGTGCGCTGATCGTACCGCGAACCGCGCCTCGCCTGGAGCAGTACATCAGGACCCGACGTGCCGCCGAGCTTGGCCTTTTGACCATGCTGTCCGAACAGGAGGGCCGCGACCCGAGAGTGATGGCTGCCGCGCTGCGCCATTTGACCGAGCAGCCTCCCCCGTCGACCGCCTTGATTCCCGGCTTGCTCGACGGTATGCCAAGCGTTAACCGGCTCGCGCGAAAATGGCTCGATGAGGGGCGCGCCGGCTGCTTCGCGGCGCGAGAGCGTCTCGACGCGTGAAGGCGTGGCACTGTCAGCACCACAAGTCGCTGGTCGTGTCGCCTTTGTGCTGAAAGGCTATCCGCGGTTATCCGAGACTTTTATCGCCCAGGAGATCCTCGCTCTCGAGCAACGCGGGCTCGATATCCTAATCGTCTCTTTGCGCCACCCGACGGATCGCGCAACGCATCCGGTCCACCAACTGATCCGCGCCACACTGCTTTACCTTCCGGAATATTTCTACCAGGAGCCCCGCCGTCTCTGGCGCGGCTGGCGGCAGTCGCGCCGACGCTCCGGGTATCGCCGGGCTCTGCGGGAATGGTTAGCCGATTTGCGACGCGACCCGACCCCGAACCGCATCCGCCGCTTTGGCCAAGCGATGGTATTGGCGGCAGAGCTCCCGGCGAACGTTCACCATCTCCACGCGCATTTTCTCCACACGCCGGCCTCAGTCGCCCGCTACGCTGCGTTGATCACTGGCTGCAGCTGGACGGTTTCGGCGCACGCCAAGGACATCTGGACGCTTCCGGTGTGGGAGAAGCGCACAAAACTTGCCGAGGCGAGTTGGGTGGTTACCTGTACGGAAGCAGGACGCAGGCACCTCGCGAGCCTCGCTCCCGGCGCGGAAACGGTCTCGCTCTGCTATCATGGACTCGACCTGGAGCGCTTTTCACCAGCGCCACCACGCCCGGATGGCAGGGATGGCAGCGATCCCGAAAATCGGGTTGTTCTCCTCTCCGTCGGGAGGGTGGTGGCGAAGAAGGGCTACGACGACCTGCTCGCGGCGCTCGCGCTTCTGCCCACCGGTCTCGAATGGCGCTTCGTCCATATTGGCGGCGGCGCGCTCGTCACCGCGCTGATGCGTCAAGCCGAGCGGAGGGGCCTGTCGCGCAGGATCGAATGGCGTGGTGCCTTAGCCCAACCCGAGGTCCTCGCCGGCTATCGCCAGGCTGATCTGTTCGTGCTCGCCTCGAAGGTGGCAAAGGACGGCGACCGCGATGGCCTGCCCAATGTCCTGATCGAGGCGCAGAGCCAGCGGCTCGCCTGTATTGCAACCAATGTGTCGGGGATTCCCGAGTTGATCCAGCAAGGAGTAACGGGATTACTCGTGCCGCCCGCTGACCCGGTTGGCCTTGCTCGAGCGATGAGCGCGCTAGTCCGCGATCCCGCAAGGCGTGCTGCGTTGGGCGCCGCTGGGGAACACCGCGTGCGCAACATCTTCGCCATGAAATCTGGGATCGATGTGCTGGCGGTGCGCTTTGGACTGTCTCCGGCTAGTCAGAAAGGGATCAGCGTACGCGGTGCTTCCGGGCCAACATGTGACACTCCTTATCACGGCGGGGATATGGTTCCGCAGGCTTCCGAAGTTTCATTCCTCGGGGTTCGGTCAGAGACATAGCCTCGCAAAGCCCCATGCGCATCGCCTTCTACGCACCTCTGAAACCGCCCGATCACCCCGTCCCGTCGGGAGATCGCCGGCTGGCGCAGCTTTTCCTTACAGCGCTCCGTCTTGCCGGGCACGAGCCCATCCTCGCCTCACGGTTTCGCAGCTATGATGGGTCCGGCGATCCCCTCCGTCAGGCCCGGCTTGCCGCGCTCGGTCAGCGGGTGGCCGAGCGCAGTCTGCGCCGTTGGCGAGAGATTCCGGAATTTTCGCCAGAACTCTGGTTCTCCTACCACGTCTATCACAAAGCGCCGGACTGGCTAGGTCCCTCCATCGCGACCGCTCTCGGCATCCCCTATGTTGTCGCCGAAGCCTCTGTCACCCCGATGCAGGCGCTCGGTCCTCGGGCGTTCGGCCATCGGGCCGCGGAGTTCGCAATCAGGAGGGCCGATGCCGCGATCGGATTGAACCCGTCCGATCGGGAGTGCGTCTTACCGTTGCTGCGGGACCCTTGGCGCTGGGTAGCGTTCAAGCCGTTTCTTGATGCGGCGTCCTTTGGTCGAAAAGGGCGGCCAGAGGCCGGACCACCCCGTCTGATAACGGTCGCGATGATGCGTCCCGGTGACAAGCTCACCTCCTACCGGATTCTCGGTGACGCCTTGTCGCGGATGCTTGATTTGCCATGGTCGTTGGAAGTGGTCGGCGACGGTCCGGCCCGTGGCGATGTCGAGAATGTGCTCGTTACGATCAAAGAGCGTGTGACCTGGACGGGATTGGTGGGAAACGCTGCGGTCGCGGAACGGCTGGCCTTGGCGGATGTTTTCGCTTGGCCTGCCTTCAATGAGGCCTTCGGCATGGCGCTTCTCGAGGCGCAGGCGAGCGGGTTGCCCGTGGTGGCCGCAGCCAGCGGCGGGGTTGGAGAAGTCGTCGTGTCCGGGATCACCGGGCTCCTCGTCGCGCCCGGTGATACGCATGCCTTTGCCGCGGCAGTCCGAAGTCTGATCCTCGACCGCGGTCGGCGGGCGGCGTTCGCGGAAGCGGCGCGGCGGCGCGTTCTACAGGAGCACGATCTCCCGGCCGCCGCCCGTCGATTGGCTGCGGTGATCGATGGACTCGGCCGCGCCCGTGCTGCGTGATACGAGAGTGGAAGCAATTTGTCAGATCGGCCCGTGCGGTTTTGCCGGATCACCGCAACCCCTGCCTTGAGATTTCGTGACCGGCTCCGTCCTGTTTTACGTCCAGCATCTGCTCGGCATCGGACACGCCCAGCGCGCTTTCCGCTTGGTTGAAGCCCTTGCGCGCGAAGGCATCGAGGTTACCTTGGTCTCGGGTGGAGAGCCCCTCGCTTGGCCCATTTGTGTCGCGCCCGCGCGCATGGTGCAGCTGGCGCCGATCAGAGCCCGCGACGCAAGCTTCAAAGTACTCGTCGGTCCGCGTGCTCAACCGATCGACGAAAATTTGCTAGCAACTCGTCGGGAAGCGTTACTCGCCGCCTTCGAGTCGGCGCGGCCCGACGCCGTCGTGATCGAAGCCTTTCCGTTTGGACGGCGCGCGTTCCGCCTCGAGCTTGAGCCGCTGATTGAAGCGGCACGATCGCGCTGCCCTCCATCGCGAGTGCTGTGTTCGGTCCGGGACATCGTAGTCGTGCCCGACGACGCAAGCCGGCACCGTGAGATCATCGATCGTGTGCGGACCGATTTCGACTATGTCCTCGTCCACGGCGATCCCGGCTTCATTCCGCTGGAAGCGAGCTTCGCCGCGGCATCGGAGATCGCCGATCGTCTGATCTATACGGGTTATATCAGTGAGGGCGCTCGAAGCGACGAAGGGGACGAAACCATAGGGGTAAACGAGGTACTGGTCTCGGCCGGCGGAGGCGCGGTCGGCGCCACCCTGCTGTCGACAGCGCTCGAGGCGAGGCGAGGCGGCTGTCTGGCGGGTCTCACATGGCGTCTGCTCGCGGGACCCAACCTGCCGGAGCAGGCATTCGCGAAGCTCGCCGGTGCTCTGTGCGAGGGAGTAATCCTCGAACGGTATCGTCCGGAGTTTCCGCAGATGCTGCGGCGCTGCCGCGTTTCGGTGAGCCAGGCCGGGTACAATACCGTCCTCGATATACTCGCTGCCCGGACTCCTGCCGTGGTCGTCCCGTTCGCTTCCGAACGGGAAACAGAGCAGCAGTTGCGAGCGGAACGCTTGGCCGCCCAGGGGGTCCTCGAACTGGTCCCGGAGACCGAGCTCACGCCAGCGAGGCTCGCTCACGCCATCGAACGCGCGATCGAGTGCGACCCTGGGACGATCTCAGTCGACACAGGCGGGGCACGCCGAACTGCTGATCTGATAGCGAGCATCATCCGTGATTCCGTGAGTGGCACCAGGCGCGTAGACGGGGATTTTATCTTGCGATCGGCCGGCGGTATTATCAACACATGAGTCATATGTCCGGTCAGGATTTGGCGACGACAGCGAGATGGTCAGATCTGGTCGACGAGCTCGACCGCTGGGGAGACGCGGGGCGGCTCGCCACCCTCTGGTGGCGTGACGATGATGCGGTGGCTGCGAGCGCGCGGCTCGACCGTCTCGTTTCGATCGCCGGCGACATCCCGATTTCGCTCGCGGTCATTCCTGCCGCCGCCGATCCGGGACTTGCTGCATGGCTTACCCAGCCTTCTCGGTCACCCCCAACAGGATGTCTCGCTGTCCTTCAACACGGTTGGTGCCATACAAACCACGCCGTCGAGGGCAAGAAGAGCGAGTTTCCACCGGAACGTCCACGCCATGCTGTGGCATCCGACTTGGTCGCGGGCCGAGCGCGGCTGACGGCGCTTTTCGGGGCTCGTGCGCTCGCCGTTCTAGCACCGCCTTGGAACCGTTTTGATCCCTGTTTTCTACCACTCCTTGCCGCTTGCGGCTTCGGCGCCATCTCATGCATGAAGCCGCGGCGCGCGGCTTGGCCCGCGCCCGGCATCGCCCAGATCAACGTGCATGTCGATCTTGTCGCGTGGGCGGGAAATTGCCGCTTCATCGGGGAAGGGGTGGCGCTGGATGGTCTCACCGGGCACCTGCGGGCGCGCCGCCTCGGCGAAGTCGATGCCGAGGAACCGACGGGAATCTTGACGCACCATCTAGTGCACGACGAGGCAACAGACGCCTTCCTATGCCGGCTCGTGGCGATCACTGGCGCCCACCCCGCGACATGCTGGCTCGACGCAGCAAAGGTTTTCGCGGGCGCTCTATGTCTCCGGCGATGAGCTGTTACGTCTACCCGACCTCGGCTATGCTGGGCGATTATCTTCGCGCCGCTGCGGGGTTCGTCCCGACCGCGGCAATCCTCGCGACTCTGCCGGTCGGCACGGTCGCGGAGAGTGTGTTGAGCAGTTTCGCCGCGGTCTTTGCGGTATTCGGCATCCGCACTGTGCTTCGACATGGGACCCGTTTCGAGATGACCGAGTCAGCGTTGAGCGCGTCGGGATTGCGTCGCACCTCGATCCTCTGGAAAGAGCTCGACCGTATGAACCTCGCTTACTATTCCACTCGCCGCGACCGACGCGATGGCTGGATGCAGCTCGATCTTCGCTCCGGCCGGTCGAGCGTGCGCCTGGACAGCCGGATAGAAGGTTTTGCCGAGCTGGTCGAGAGGGCGGCCAGAGCTGCGGAGACCCGGCGCTTGCCGCTCAACTCGACCACCTTGGCCAATTTGGCCGCATTCGGGGTGCGGTTGCATACCGCGCCCAGCGTGCTGCGAGCGGCCGGAGATCTGGTTTGACCGATCTTCTCACTATCCGCGACCTCCATGTCCGTTTCGCGGCCCCAGGCGGCTTCATCCACGCTGTCACCGGTGTCTCGTTCCGCGTGCGCCCGCAATCCACCGTGGCGCTCGTCGGCGAGTCCGGCTCGGGAAAGTCGGTAGTCAGCCAAACAATCCTTCGCATCCTGCCGCGCAGCGGTGTCATCACGCATGGTGAGGTTTTGTTTGCCGATCCCCGGCTCGCCGGCGACGTCGTCGACCTCGCGAAACTACCGACCGATGGTGCGGAGATGCGGGCGATCCGCGGCGGGCGTATTTCAATCATCTTTCAGGAGCCGATGACCTCCCTCTCACCGGTCCATACCATCGGCAATCAGGTCAGCGAAGCGTTGCGGCTCCATCGCCCGGTGACCACCGCGCAAGCCATCGAGCTGATGGAAGAGATGCTTCGTCTCGTCGGCTTCCCCGACCCTAAGCGGGCTGTGCGCAGCTATCCCTTTGAGCTCTCGGGAGGGCTGCGCCAGCGCGCGATGATAGCGATGGCGCTGGTGTGCCGCCCGGCGCTGCTGATTGCGGACGAGCCGACGACAGCGCTCGATGTGACCATCCAGGCACAAATCCTCAAGCTGATCATCGAGCTCCAACACGAGCTCAGCATGGCGGTTCTGTTGATCACCCACGACCTCGGCGTCGTTGCCAATATCGCCGAGGAGATCGTGGTGATGTACCGCGGCGAGGTGATGGAGAGCGGCACGCTCGACGACATCTTTCGTCGGGCGGAGCATCCTTATTTGCGGGCGCTGCTGCGCGCCGTACCACATTTCGACATGAAGCCCGGGGAGCGTCTGGTCCCGATCCGCGAGATCCCCCCGGGAGATGCGCCGCACCTAATGGCCGAGAAGGCGGAATGGCCGGCCGGCGCCGATGGACCGCTACTCGAGTGCGTCGGCGTGCGAAAGACCTTTACGCTCCGCAAGAACGGATGGTTCGGGAGCGGAAGATCGGGTCCGCACGTGGTTGCCGTCGACGGGATCAGCCTTAGGATCGAGCGCGGGGAGTGTCTCGGACTGGTCGGCGAGAGCGGGTGCGGCAAGACGACCTTGAGCAAACTACTGCTGCGAGCCGTGTCACCCGATTCAGGATCGATCACCTTCAACGACCGCGGACAGTTGACCGATGTGCTCTCTTTGGAGGGCGAGGATCTGAAGCGGTTTCGGCGGCAGGTGCAGTTCATCTTTCAGGACCCCTTCGGATCGCTGAACCCCCGGATGACGGTCTATGACATCATCGAGGAGCCGCTCGTGATCCACGGGGCCGGCGATGGACGCTCGCGTCGCGAGATGGTGCATGAACTGGTGACCCTCGTTGGCCTCGACGTCCGCCATGTAAGGCGTTATCCGCACAGCTTTTCCGGAGGTCAGCGCCAGCGCATCGGAATCGCCCGTGCTCTTGCATTGCGGCCCGATCTGGTGATCTGCGATGAGCCGACATCGGCGCTTGACGTTTCAATCCAAGCGCAGATTCTCAACCTACTGATGGATTTGAAAAACAAGCTCTCACTCACCTACCTCTTCATTTCGCACAATCTCGCGGTCGTCGACTACATTGCCGACCGAATCGCGGTAATGTGTGCTGGCCGAATTGTCGAAATAGCGGATCGGGCAACGCTGTTTCGCAATCCGGTGCATCCCTACACGCTGGCCCTGCTCGCGGCCGTGCCAACCCCGGATCCGTCCCGCTGCCTCGACTTCCATCGCCTGATGGAGGACAAAGCCTCGGACCCGGCAGCCTGGCCCGAACCGTTCCGCCGTGAGCCGGCGAACTCACCGCCGCTGATCGAGATTGCCCCGGGCCACTGGGTAGAGGCGAGGGCGTCGCCGCGCGCGATGGCGGCTCGGGCCGGCGCTCCCACCTAAGGCTGCTCACAGCGAGGCCGAGGTTCGAAGAAATCAAAGGATGGGAGGAGTAATGTGAAACGGAATGGCCTCGTCCTAGCTCTCTTCCTGGCTGTGTCCGGCACGGCGCACGCGGAGTTGCAAGAGACACCGTTCTTCAAGCAAGAAGTGGCGAGCGGAAAGCTGCCCAAAGCCGACGAACGGCTGCCAAGCGAACCGGACTTGGCAGAGCTCGAAACCATCGGTAGTCCCGGCGGCGAGATGCGGATGTTGATGGGCGGGCCTAAGGACACCCGTATGATGGTGGTTTACGGTTATGCGCGCTTGGTCGGCTACACCCCCGCTCTGAAGCTCGAGCCGGACGTCCTCAAATCGGTGGACGTCCAAGACGGTCGGATCTTCACGCTCCGCTTGCGCAACGGACACAAATGGTCGGACGGGCATCCCTTCACCCCCGAAGATTTCCGCTACTGGTTTGAGGATGTTGCACAGAATAGCAAGTTATCGCCCTCGGGCCTGCCCGTGTCGATGATGGTGCAGGGCGAGACGCCTCGCTTCGAGGTGCTCGACGAGACCACGGTTCGCTACACCTGGACGCGGCCGAACCCGCTGTTTTTGCCTGATCTCGCTGGGGCGGACCCGCTCTACATCTACTGCCCCTCGCATTATCTCAAACAATTTCATGAAAAATATGCGGATAAAGCCGCACTCGAAGCTCTGGTCAAAAAGTACAACCAACGCAATTGGGCGGCACTGCACGCCAGAATGGATGTGATGTACCGCAATGACAATCCAGACCTGCCGTCTCTGGAGCCCTGGATATTGAAGACAAAGCCTCCTGCTGACCGGTTCATATTCGAAAGAAATCCCTATTACTATCGCGTGGACGAAGCGGGGCATCAGCTTCCCTATATCGATCGCGTGATCATGTCGATTGCCGACAGCAAGATTATCCCAGCCAAAACCGGCGCGGGCGAGAGCGACCTCCAGGCCCGCTATCTCCGCTTCGACAATTACACGTTTCTCAAAGAGAGCGAGGAGCGCAACAAATATAGGGTGCGGCTCTGGCGCACTGGTCCAGGCAGTCAGCTCGCCCTCTATCCAAACCTCAACGTAAACGATGAGATTTGGCGGGCCCTGGTGCGGGACTTGCGCTTTCGTCGGGCTCTGTCGCTCGCCGTAAATCGGCACGAGATCAATCAGGCGATATATTTCGGGCTGGCGATTGAAGGACAGAACACGGTTCTGCCGCAGAGCCCGCTCTCCGAGCCTCAATATCGCTCGGACTGGGCAACTTTCGATGTGCCCGAGGCCAATCGCCTCCTCGATTTGATCGGGCTCACCAAGCGTGACAGCGACGGCACGCGTCTGCTTCCGGACGACCGACCGATGGAGATCATCGTAGAGAATTCGGGCGAATCGACCGAACAATCGGACGTGCTGGAGCTGATCCGCGACTCGTGGCGGCGCATCGGAATAAGGCTTTTTGCCAAGCCGTTGCAGCTGACGCTGTTCCGGCGCCGGGTCTTCTCGGGCGAGACGTTGATGTCGATCGACAAGGGGATCGAGAACGGTCTCGCGACGGCCGCCATGTCGCCCTGGGAATTCGCGCCGACTAGTCAACAGCAGCTCCAATGGCCGAAATGGGGTCAGTATTACGAGACGAAAGGGAAGGCTGGCGAAGCTCCCGACCTTCCGTCTGCTCTCCAGCTGAAAGAACTGTACGAGGACTGGCTGGGCGCGGCAACGCAACCCGACCAGTCCCGAATCTGGCACGCTATGTTGCGGATATGGGCGGACGAAGTGTATTCGATTGGTACGGTCGCAGGGGTACTACAGCCGGTCGTAGTGAGCGACAAGCTCCACAACGTCCCCGAAGAGGGGATCTACAACTGGGACCC
Source organism: Allostellaceae bacterium (assembly GCA_035272665.1). Classification (GTDB taxonomy): domain Bacteria; phylum Pseudomonadota; class Alphaproteobacteria; order ATCC43930; family CGMCC-115725; genus AP-15. Next base: position 2,245 of record DATEQL010000912.1, on the reverse strand, counting down.
CGGGGCTTTTTTTGGAATGTACAAGCCCGACGGGTTTTGGTTAGACACCACCGATACCCGAGAAAAATCGGCATCTTCGGACGTCCCCTCACCGATCCACCGCTGACGACAGACTGGATACGACGACTGAAATCTGGCTGAATCGGCCCAATGCTAGCTTACCTCGTTCACCGAATCCTGATCATGATCCCGACGCTGATCGCGATCAGCGTCGTAATCTTCACGATCATCAACCTGCCGGAGGGCAATTATTTCACGACCTATATCGCCGAATTGCAGGAGTCGGGTGAGCCCGCGGATCTGGCCAAAATCCATTTTCTGGAAGAAGAGTACGGTTTCGACCGCCCACTCTGGGAACAATACTTGTACTGGGCCGGCGGGCTTCTCCAGGGCGATCTGGGATACTCGTTCTCCTATAACCTGCCGGTTGCGAAGGTGGTGGGCGACCGTCTGTTCCTGACCTTTCTCGTCTCCTTCACGACGATCCTCTTCACCTATCTGGTCGCCTTCCCGATCGGAGTCTATTCTGCGACTCATCAGTACAGTTGGACAGACTACTTTTTGACGTTTCTGGGGTTCCTCGGGCTGGCGACGCCAAGCTTTCTTCTGGCTCTCGTCCTGCTCTACTTGGCGAACGTGTATTTCGGAATTTCTATCGGCGGGTTGATGGATCCGCAATACGTCGATCAGCCGTGGACTTGGCCCAAGATCTTCTCGGTGCTCGCCCATATTTGGATCCCGGTCATCGTCATCGGTACGGCGGGAACGGCGAGCATGATCCGGCGGTTGCGCGCCAATCTGCTCGACGAGTTGCAAAAGCAATATGTGGTGACGGCGCGCGCCAAGGGTCTGCCGCCCCTCAAGGTGCTGCTCAAATATCCCTTGCGCATGGCACTCAACCCGTTCATTTCCGACATCGGTTCTCTGTTGCCGCATGTCATCTCCAGCGCGGTGATTGTCTCGGTGGTGATGTCTTTGCCCACCACCGGTCCGATGCTGCTCGACGCGTTGCGCAGCCAGGACATGTATCTTGCCGGCTCGTTTTTGATGTTTATGGCGTTCCTGACGGTGATCGGCGTACTCCTGTCCGATCTGGCGCTGGCCGTGCTTGATCCCCGGATCCGGCTGCAGGCGGGCCGCCGCCGATGAGCGATCTGGCCCTCGCACCCGACGACGCGCCGCGCAGCAGCAACGACGCACCGGCGGGTCACACCGATCTGCTGCCACACTACGTCTCGGGTGCGCCTTTCGACCCGTATGCCGTGGAGCGGATGACACCGGCGCAGGAGCGCTTTTACCAGGCTTCGCAATGGCGCATGATGTGGTGGAAGTTCTGCCGCCACCGGGTCGCCGTTGCATCCGGTGCGGTCCTGCTGACCATGTATCTGTCGATCCTGGTCGTCGAGTTTCTCGCTCCCTACCATCTCGACACGCGCAACACCGATTTTATCTTCGCGCCGCCACAGCGTGTGCGGATCTTCCACGAGGGTCGGCTCGTCGCCCCGTTTGTCTACGGTTACGACTATCGCCTCGACATGGCCAACCTCGATCGCGTCTACACGCCGAACCCGGAGAAACGTGAGACGATCCGCTTTTTTTGTCGCGGTGACGAGTATCTGTTCTGGGGGTTGTTCCGTGGCGACCTGCATCTCGCCTGCCCGGCTCACGGCGGACAGCTGTTCCTGCTCGGCACCGATCGGCTCGGCCGCGATCTCCTGTCGCGGATGGTTTACGGGGCGCGGATCTCCTTGACGGTCGGACTCTTCGGGGTCGCCGTGAGCTTTACGCTCGGCATCGTGATCGGCGGGATCGCCGGCTATTATGGAGGGTGGACCGATATTCTTATTCAACGTGTGATCGAGGTTATTCAATCCTTTCCGCATCTGCCGCTGTGGATGGCGCTTTCCGCGATCCTGCCGGTGAGTTGGAGCCCGATCCTCGTCTATGTCGGTATTACGCTGATCCTTGGGATGATCGAATGGACCCACCTCGCCCGCGCCGTGCGGTCCAAGCTCTTGGCGCTGCGCGAGGAGGACTTCTGCACCGCAGCAGTGCTGATGGGAGCGCGGCCGGCGCGCGTCATCGGCCGGCATCTTTTGCCCAGTTTCATGAGCCATCTGATTGCCTCGGCAACATTGGTGGTCCCGGGCATGATCCTCGGCGAGACGGCGCTCTCGTTTCTCGGTCTCGGGCTGCGGCCGCCGATGACGAGTTGGGGTGTTCTGCTCAACGAAGCGCAGAACAT
>DATEQL010000911.1:0-2756 GCA_035272665.1 Allostellaceae bacterium | reverse complement strand
CCAGTACGGCCTATCCGGCCCCGGCATACCCGTACCCGTACCCGTCTTGTCCATACCCAGATTACCCGAATTGCGGACTTTGAGCGGCTCCAGCACGACGGCACTTTGAGCCGTCGCGACTCGTTAAGCGCGCGGGAAAGTCGATGGCGGTGTTTTGGCTGGTTCGCGGCCTGGCAAGGATAGCCTTTGGTGAACCTGTAATTCGACGGTGATCGCGTAGGTCGGTTCGCTTTGGCGCTCGCGCTCGCCATGCCGGCGACAGCCCAACAGCGGCTTGTACCGCAGATATTAGAGCGCTTGCACGCTCTTTGCGATCAGGACTACAAGCCCGCGTGTATCAAGCTTGGATTTGTTATCGGAAGGCTTCAGCCAGGGGTAGCTCGGAAATTGCCGGCACGATCACCCGGAATGGTGGTGGTGGGAGCGGTGGTAGCGCCTACGAGAGCGAGAGCTTTTCCGGTTATCTATATCCAGCGACACGGATCGGGAACGGCTCTTGTTTACCCTACAGAGTCCTCGAGAGATGCCGCGGCGTATCATCCGCGGCACCAAAAGGAAGCTCCGCGCATCAATATCAGCAGTGGTTTTTCCCGTCAGGATCGTCCGATAAAAGCGTTATCCATGCCGGCGGCATCTCGGAACGGCTCGCCGGCCAATGTTCTAGGCCCTACGGCACTATGGCAGACACCTGGACTGATTGTCGCCGGCGGGTTGAAGCGCGCACGATCCACACCTGATCCCCGCGCCAATGAGCTTGATGTTTGACGGGCCCTTAGTTGAGATTGCCCTTCTTCTGCTGATCGTAGAGGTAGCCCCCGGCTAGCCCGACGCCGGCGCCGATCAATGCCCCAAGCCCGGCGTTGCCAGCTATCGCGCCGATGGCAGCGCCCCCGCCAGCGCCGATTAAGCTGCCGCTCACCGTGCGCGTGCCCGTCGTCTCTCCGCAGGCGGCCAGCGTCAGGCTGGCGGCCACAACAAGCGTCAGTGTCCGAACTCTCATGATCCTTCCTCCTATTTGCACGGCCATTTGGCGGCGAGGCCGCGGATCGCGCCGACCACCGGCGGGTCGTTCATAAACTTGTGGTCCGGTTGATGGCTGCCAGCCCAGTCGATGAACGCCTGGATGCCCTGATCGCGCGTGGCGGTCGACGGGTAGCAGACGAACGGTTTCAGGTGCTCACGATCGACGATCGCGTCGTGGTAGCTCACCACGCCGAGGAGAAACCCCTCGCAGAAATTGATCGCCTCAGACCGCAGTGGATCGCTGCTCGCCGTCGAGCAGACGACATAGAGATCCTCCGTCGTCTTCAGAGTGAAATTCGAGGCGTCCGTTGCTCGGGCTAGGGGCGGCCACAGCCCCAAAGCCGCGGCGCCAAGCACTACCGACATGCGCATATCGATCCCCCATCGTCGTGTTCAGTGCACATCTTCTGCACAGTAGCGGTGCCGCCCTGTTCCCCCAAGTGTCATTTCTAACGGGGAGAAAAAGTGTCTTTTCACGGTTGAAAAACTCGCTCAAACATACGGCTTGGCGCGGCGTGATTACGCGGAACATCGTGTTTCCGGCTCAAGGTCATGGCACAGGATATAGGATGGCGAGGTACTGGCTAGGTCCGACAGCTCATCACTCCAGTCGGCAACGCGCAATCGGCCCTCGGGCGGGATCTGCCGGGTTGCTATGACCGGGCGCGGTAAGGTGCCGACCTCGTAGCAACCCTGTTGGCCTTCGGCGCGAGGCACGTGCGCGCGCCCGCGAAGTCGGAGAGCCCGACGTGCGGCGTCTTCGGTTGTTTCCTCAACATTCGTATTGATCCCGTGGGATCGCGCCGTTAAGCCCGCCTACTTGATGCAGGCGAGCCCTCGCCGTTGTCGGCGGGCTCTTCGGGTAGGGATTCGGATCAAACCGGGCGGGTATTCTGGCATGGAAAGTTTACCCACCAAGGATCCTGGTCTATGCCACAGGCGGACCGGCGTAAAATGTCTTGGCGAGCTCGATACCTCCTGATCGGCGGCGTCGCGGTGGTCACTGCCGTCGGCCTGATCGGCTGGCATTTCGGGGGCGGGCGAGGCGAGGTATTGAAGACCGATGGCGGGCCGGTCGTGACCGTGATGGATTTTGCGCGAAGCTTTCCGCTCGATCCGCTCCCCTCCGGCTGGCGACATCGGACATTCTGGACGCGTTCGCCGATGACGCTGGCGTCAGCGGTCAAGGACGGGGTGCCGAGCATGCGCTTCGAAACCCGTGACAGCGCGTCGATGCTGTTTCGCGCGGTCGATATCGATCTCGCCGCCTATCCGATGCTCGCGTGGCGCTGGTTCATCGAATTGCCGATCAACAGCCCGCTCGACGAGCGCACGCGCGAAGGCGACGATCACCCGGCGCGGCTTTTTCTTCGGTTCATCACCGACCGCGGCGAGAAGCGCGCCATGGAGGTGATCTGGGGCAATCGGCTCAAACCGGGAGACTACAAATACATCGGTGGCTTTCCGCACTTTGTTGCCGACGCCGGAGACGACCGGGTCGGCCCCTGGCTCGACGAGAGGATCGATCTCGCCCGCGTCTATGCAGGGATCTGGAAGGATGCCGCACCCGCGCACCTGGTCGATGTCGCCGTGTTCTGCGACAGCGACGACACGCACACCGCCAGCATCAGCTACTTCGCCTATGTCCGACTCGAGCGGCGGTGAGGCTCGGGTGCCTGTCGCCGGGACGTGAGAGAGGGTGAGGAAAATGGCGACGAGAACGGCTCTGCGGA
>DATEQL010000910.1:0-10236 GCA_035272665.1 Allostellaceae bacterium | reverse complement strand
CCGACGACTTGAATGCTTCACCGGACCGGACCCAGGTCGTGTCCTGACCCTTTACCCCGCGGGGGCTCGCCCCTTTCCCTGCTTTTGCGGGAAAATACTGGGAAAGACCCGATTTCGCACCCGAAAACGCCGGGTCATCGTTGGCAATTCTTCACTAAATCAGGCACTTGCGAGCCCTATTTCCCTAAGCGGCCCGACAGGGAATTAAATCGGCCGAACAGGGAGGCGATCCGGCCTTAACAGGGATGGATCGAGAAATGCGTCGTCTTGGAATCGCAGGGTCGTCGAGCACGCTCCCAATTCGAATTCCGCGGACGAGAATAAGGCCCGCAGATGACGGGATGAACACCTTACCCAATGGGTTGTGGCCGGACTGGCGTGCGCTTCCGTTTCGGTTGTCGCTCTCGAAGCTGTCGCGGATAGCGCGACCGACAGTTCCAGCCAAGAGGAAATCGGCCGTCAGCTGAGACCCGGGGTCTCCCGACTCTGGGGACCGTGCCGGCGCGTCGGACCCGGTGCAGCAGTGCTCTCAAGGCTTCCCTCCCTTTGGCCGTTCTACCTGCAGTGAAGCTCCGTCAAGTGGTCTGGGATACGGACCTGTATTCTGCCTTTGCTACCGGAGCTTGGGCCGGCAGCATCCCAGTTCGAACTCTTGTATGGGCTGCAAGACCCCTTGCCGAGCCAAATCGTCACGACTTTGGCCCAGGAAATCGAAGGCGGCTTCGCCGACAGGATCCTGATCGAAAGCCTGGGCACGGCCTTGTGTATTCGCCTCGCTCAGCGTTTCGTTGGGCGTCGTCCCTTGCCGACCAGCAACAAGGGCCTCTCGCCGGAGCGGTTGCAGCGGGTGCGCGACTTCGTCGAGGCGCATCTCGACGATGATCTCTCGCTCACTGCCCTCGCCGATATCGCCTGTCTCAGCCCCTATCACTTCAGCCGCTGTTTCGCTGTTTCAAAGAGGCGGCCGGGGTTGGGCCGCAGCGCTATGTCATCCAACGCCGGCTCGAGCGTGCAAAGACCTTGATGCGGCGGACCCACCAGCCCCTCGCCTTGATTGCACAGGAGGCCGGTTTCGCCGACCAGAGCCATCTGACCTCGATCTTCCGACGCGAGATGGACATGAGACCCGGCCGGTTCCGCGCCGAGATGGGCTGGATTAACTAGAGATCGACCGAGCTATCACCGCCGCCCAATTTCCGCAAGGATCTCACATAGAACCGCAAGGATCTTCAATACGACACGCTCAGGACGCTTTTTTGTGAGGCGAGGTCCGGCGATTGGCCGGTTCGATTTCGGTTGCCTAGGTAGATTACGGTGCCTTCATTTTCCCCCGCCCTGTGAGCGTGTTTCGTTCGTCAGGCGACCGGCGCTACTTGATCGAGGGCTTTGAACCGCGTCACTGAGCCCGCCGGCACTGAATGATGTAAATCAATGCGACGCTACGGTCCCAGTTGTCATTGTCATGCTTCCACGCGGCCGGAGATGGGTATGGACAACTCGACGCAGAGCGAAAGGGGGAACACTGCCGATCCAGCACCCTGGCGCTGGACCGGACTGGCTCGGCAACTCGGTCTGGCAAGTCCCTGAGCTAGAAGAAGATCAAATCTTGGGCCGACATCACGACAGTGAGCTGGCACCGGGATGCCGGCGAAGCAACATGGCGAGGTGACCGTCACGAGCTGTCTCTTGCACCTGATCAGCTGCCGCCGAGGCTCCTCCAGGTCGAGCAAGGAGTCACCCGGCAACTACCGGCTGCGCGCCGTTTCGTCCTGCTGGCGTCGTTCAGGTGCACTGGGATACGGATTTGTATTCCGCGTTACTGCCGGATCTTGGATCGGCAGCGTGCCGGTTCGAACATCTGTCTGGGTTCCAGGATCCCTTGCTGAGCCAGATCATCACAACTTTGACTCAGGAGATCGAAGGTGGCTTCGCGGACAGGATCCTGATCGAAAGCCTGGGCACTGCGTTGTGCATCCGCCTTGCCCAACGTTTTGTCGGGCATCTCCCGCTGCCGACCGCCAAGGGCCTTTCGCCGGAGCGGTTGCGGCGCGTGTACGACTATGTCGAGGCGCATCTCGACGAGGACCTCTCGCTCACCGCCCTCGCCGATATCGCCTGTCTGAGTCCCTCCTTGACAATTTCGCCCATTTATTTGCGAAAATGACAAAGTGCTTGTCTCGAAAACAACCGCATCGAATGCCGAGGCCGAAATGTCAAAGAATTGTCAAGATTCCCCTGCTAGGGCGTCAACCAGCCGTCCGAGTCGAGTTGTAAGTGTATGATAACGTATGAGTTTTCGGAGAAGAGCATGGCTCCGATGCGATATTTTCCCCTGTCTTTCCCTGAGAGCAGGGAGAAAACGGATGAAAAACGTCCGCAAGGCTTTGACCGAATCGCGGTCTTCGATATCCGATGACCGCGACACTGCTGATCCTGCTCAAGGTGGCCGTCGCCGGCATCATCCTTGCGATCGGCATGGATTCCACCCTGAGGGATGCGACTTACCTGTGGCGCCGGCCAGGCCTGTTGCTGCGCTCGGTGCTTGCCATGTACGTGCTGGTGCCGTTAGCAGCCTTGGCTCTGGTCAAGGTTCTGACCTTGGCGCCCGGGTCGAGATCGCCCTGCTGGTGCTTGCAGTGTCGGCCGGGGCGCCGCTGCTCCCGCGCAAGCTGATGAAGATCGGCGACGGCGCCTACATTTTCAGCCTGGCGCTGACCTCGAGCCTGCTGGCGATCCTCCTGGTTCCCGCCTAGCTCGCGGTGCTCGGCCCGCTGCTCGACTATCCGGTCTCGCTCCGGCCGGACCGGGCAGCGCTGGTGCTTGCCAAGTCCTTCCTCCTGCCCCTTGCCTTGGGGATGGTAGTCCGCCGGCTGTTCCCGGCGATTGCCGAGCGGGTCGGGAACCGCTTGATGGCCATCGCGGGGCTGGTGCTGACGGCCTGCGCGTTATCCCTTTTGATCCTGCATTGGGACATCCTGATCGTAGCGAGGTGGTCCGGGGTGTTGATTTTGGCGGGCCTGATCGCGATCTCGTTGGCGATCGGGCATCGTCGGCGGTCCCGCCGACGATGATCGTACCGCGCTCGCGATTGCCTGCGCGACGCGCCATATCGGGATCGCCGTGCTGGTGGCAGCCTCGGTTCCCGGCCCGCGCACGTCGGTCCTCGTTGCGTTCTACACCCTGATGTCCGCGGTGATCTCGATCCCCTATTTGCGGTGGCGCCGTCGCCGTATCCGACTAAAACCCCGTGGGGCTGGCGAGATACGGCATTCTTCCTAACGTTGATCGGACGCCGCCCATCCCTGACGGATCACGCCGATGATCGTGCGCCTTTTGAAGGACGTCATAGACCTCGGGGTCGGCGCTTTCGGATTGTTCGTGCTCGTGCTCTTGGCGGTGGCCTTCGAGTTCGGGTTCCAGGTCGGCCGCCGGCGTCTTGCGAGACGGCCGCCGCCCGCCAACGAGGCCGCGGGTGTGTCCACATTGATCACCGGCATGCTGGGGCTCATGCCCTTCACGCTGGCGCTGACCATCAGCTTCGCGCAGGACCGGTTCGAGACGCGCCGGCACACCACACTTGCCGAGGCCAACACGATCGGCACCGCCTGGCTCGGCACCGGGCTCGCCGGCGCGCCGGGCAAGCCGATCGCCGCGCTGATCGAGGACTATGCCCGCGCCCGGCTCGCCTATCTCGAGGCGCCAACCTCGGATACGGCGGCTGCGTCGATCGCGCGGACGAACGCGCTGCGGACACGGATCTGGCAGGGCACGCTGCCGCCGCTGGAAGGCATGCCGGCGCCCCTTGGCGGGCGTATTCGTGAATTCGCTCAACGACATGTTCAACGCCAACCTGGCGCAGCGCTATGCATTCGAGAGCCGAGTGCCCACCGAGACCGAACTGATGCTCCTGGTCGGCGCCATGCTCGCCGTCGGCGCTCTCGGCTACCAGATCGGTCTCGAGGGGCGACGGCAGCTGCCGCTGGCCGTGCTCTTGCTCGTAATGCTGAGCGGCGCGATGGACGTGATCGTCGACCTCAACCGGCCACGGCTCGGATTCCTCCAAGTCGACTCGGCGCCTCTGGTCTGGACCATCCAAGGTTTTGCGCCTACTTCGCCATGACGATGCGTGCGGATCTTCGGCTATTCACGAACGGGAGGAACGAGCTGTGAGATCGGCGATTGCGGCAGTTCTGGGATTACTGCTGATCCTCGTGGCCGTTCCGGTACGGGAAGGCGCGGCGCAGGCGCCGCCGCCTGCACCATCCCCGCCGCCACCCGGAGCAGAGGCGGTTCTGCCGGCCCCGCCAGTCTTCAAGATGGAGGAGATCGACCAGCTGATGGCGCCGATCGCTCTCTATCCGGACGATCTGCTGGCGCAGATCCTGACCGCCGCGACTTATCCGCTCGAGATCGTCATGGCGGCACGCTGGGTGGCAGATCCAAAGAATGCCGCGCTCAAAGGCGACGCCCTGACCCAGGCGTTGCAAGCGCAGAGCTGGGACCCGAGCGTCAAGTCGCTGGTGCCGTTTCCCGCCGTGCTGAAGATGATGTCCGACCACCTCGAATGGACGCAAAAGCTCGGCGATGCCTTTCTCGAGCAAGCGCAGGACTGCCTCGCCTCGGTGCAACGCCTGCGGCAGCGGGCGCAATCGGCCGGCAAGCTGACTTCGACGCCGCAGCAGACGGTGACGACGCAGGATCAGGCAATCATCATCGCGCCGGCCGACCCGGAGGTCGTCTATGTGCCCGCCTACAACCCTGCCGTCGTCTTTGGCGCGTGGCCATATCCGGACTATCCGCCCTATTATTATTCGCCGCCTCCGGGCTACGCGCTCGGCACGGGCTTGGCCGCGGGCCTCGCCTTCGGTGCCGGTGTCGCAATTACCCGGGGGCTGTGGGGTTGGGGCAGCCCGAACTGGCGCACCGGCGCGATCAACGTCAACGTCAATCGCTTCAATGCAATCAACGTGAACCGGACGGCGATCAGCGCCGGTACCTGGCAGCACAACGCCGTGCACCGGCAAGGGGTGGCTTATCGGAATGTGGCGACCAGCCAGCGCTTCGGTCAAGTGCACGCCGGGGCTGCGGCAAGGCGCGATTACCGCGGCTTCCAGGGCGGGGCCGGCGCCGCGGGGGGAATTGCAAATCGTCCCGGCGGTGGAGCGATCGCCAATCGTCCCGGCGGCGATGCGATCGCCAATCGTCCCGGCGGTGGAGCGGTCGCCAACCGTCCCGGCGGTGGTGCAGTCGCAAACCGTCCCGGCGGTGGTGCAGTCGCAAACCGTCCCGGCGGCGGTGCGATCGCCAACCGTCCCGGCGGCGGCGCGGTCGCCAATCGTCCCAGCGGTGGAGCGGTCGCCAACCGAGCGCCGGCCGCGGTTGCGCGCCCGCAGCCGGCGGCCCGTCCAGGCCCCGCGGCGTTCAATCCCGGGAACGGGGGTCAGGCTCGCGCAGCACAGTTTCGTGGGCAAGCCAGCCGCCAGCAAATGGGAAACGTCGGCGTCGGCCGTGCCCAAGGGGGCGGCTTCTGCGGCGGTGGTGGCGGGGGCGCTCGCGCCGGCGCGGGTGGCGGCGGCGGTGGCTTCCGCGGCGGCGGCGGACGGCATCGGTAAGGGGGCCAGTCATGCGGAGATCCGACATCATGCCATTGACCCTGCGGCTTTCGGCCATAACGCTGGTGGCCTGCATCGGGTTGGCGACGACGGTATTCGCCGCAGAGACGCCGACCCAGAAGACCTTCGCCTCGGCCGATGCGGCGGTGGCGGCGGTGGTCGACGACCTCAAATCCGATAATCTCAATGATCTGATGGCGATCTTCGGACCGGGTGCCGAGCGGCTGTTGAGCTCGGGCGACCCGGTCGCCGACCATCAAGCCCGCGAGCGTTTCGTCGCCAATTACGACGACGCGCACCGTCTCGAAGAAACCGAGGGTGGCGCCATCCTCGTCATCGGCAAGGAGGATTGGCCGGTCCCGATCCCGCTGCGCAAGATCGGCGATCTCTGGAGCTTTGACACCGAAGCCGGCGAGCAGCAGATCGTCGACCGGCGGATCGGGCGCAACGAGCTGGATACGATCCAGACGATGCTCGCCTATGTCGACGCCCAGCGGGATTACGCGGATTGGACCCGGCAGCAGACCGGCACGGCGGAATATGCCCAAAGGCTCCTCGGCCGTCCGGGCAAACGGGACGGGCTCTATTGGCCGGCCAAGGCGGGAGAGCCCGAGAGCCCGATGGGGCCGCTCGTGGCCGAAGCTCAGAAGGAGGGATATCGCCGGTCAGCCGCGCCCCGCGGCCGGACCGCCTATCACGGATACTATTTCAAGGTTCTGACCGGCCAGGGCGAAAACGCGCCGGGCGGGGCCGCCGACTACATCGTCCGCGGCAAGATGATCGGCGGGTTCGGACTGGTCGCTTGGCCGGCACAATACGGCGATTCCGGGGTGATGACCTTCATCGTCAATCACGACGGCACCGTCTATCAAAAGAACCTCGGACCGGAAACCGCGGCGCTCGCCGAAGCCATGACGCGCTACGATCCGGATCCCAGCTGGCAAAAGGCGGAACCCTGACCGGCTTTGTGATCACGATCAAGCCCGACATCGGGGCGCTCGCGTTTAGCGCCGTCGTGATCCTCACCATGTTCGCCACCGAAACCTTCGACCCGCGGCTGATGTGGGACGTGGCGGCCCAGACGCCGGATCGGGCGGCCGTCGAGGTCGCGAACGATCGCGTCCTCGACCCTTGGCGCGAGCTGATCGCATTCGTTCGGTCAACCTCGGCCGCGCAGGTCCAATTCGACCTGATCGAGAGCACAATGGTTAGGGAACTGTGAAATCGCCGACCGGCGAGCTCACCGATCTCGGCGTGGCCCGCTGCTGTGCGCCTGTGGGTGGCAACAGCATGAGTGCAAGCGCGGCCCAGGAAAGGAAGAGGGCGCGACCAAGCCCCTCGACGTGCACTCGCGGCAACTGCCATGGCGCGGCTGCGCCGCACTTATGGGCCATGGCTTGTCAGCCGCAAGGCCACCCGTTGCACCGCGGATTAGCGCGGCGGCTCGGTTACATGGCCTGGGGCGGACCCTTGTCGGTCAACATCCGAAGATAGGCCTGGTCCAACTCCGGCGGCAGCGTCCGCACATAAAAGGTTGCGCCCCCCGCCTGGCCCACCAGCCAGCTGCCGCCCCACAAGATCTCAAGATAGGTCTGCGTCCCCGGTGCCAGCTGGACGGTGTCCCTCTGGATGGGCTGCGCGGCGGTCAAACCGTAGCTCTGCACCGTGAAGGCATAAGCACCCGGCGGAAAATCGTGATAGAAGGCGATCCCCGGGATACTTCGACCGACCTGATTGCCATTCGCGAAGATTATCGGATCTCCGAATTGTTCCTGCGGGTCTTTGGTCCGCAGAAACCAGACTCGCGCCATTCCCGGCGCGAGCGCTGAGGCCGGGGTATAGGATTGGAGCGTGCTCCCGGAGGGCGCGCAAGAGAGCAGCGGCAAGAGGCAGAATCCTAGAAACGCCAGCGCGATAAATTGATACTTTCTGACGAGCATGATCCCCCTCCCGCTATGGGCGTTTGGCCGGTGGCATTATTCTTCGACGACGCGCCGAACCTTAGGTTTAGCGTAGTTCCAGGCGACGAACACGTCAATGACGCGCGCCCGGCAGGCTATATGGTCCAAATCCATTAGCGCCTTGTGGGAGGCGGCGCTGGCCGTTGTGGTCATCCTGATGCTGCCCGTGCCGATAGCCGCAGGTGCCGATCAGCCGGCCGCTTTCGTCGGCGCCCAGGCCTGCGCCGGCTGCCACTCGGTGCAATTCGATGCCTGGAAGGGCTCGCACCACGCCTTGGCAATGCAGCCCGCTACGACGGCAATGGTGCTCGGCGACTTCGCCGATGCAAAGCTGGAGCATTTTGGGGTCACGACTACCTTCTTCCGCGATGGCGACAAGTTCATGGTCCGCACCGACGGCCCGGATGGCGCGCTGCACGACTATCCGATGGCCTACACGTTCGGGATCTACCCGCTGCAGCAATATTTGATCGCGTTTCCAGGCGGACGGCTGCAGGCGCTCGGCATCGCCTGGGACAGCCGGCCGAAAGGGCAGGGCGGCCAGCGTTGGTTCCATCTCTACCCTGGCCAGCGGCTCAAGCCCGGTGACCCACTGCACTGGACCGGCCGCGACCAGACCTGGAACTACCAGTGCGCCGACTGCCACTCGACCGATCTGAAGAAGAACTACGACCTCGCCGCCAATACCTACGCGACGAGCTGGACCGATCTCGACGTGGGCTGCGAGGCGTGCCACGGCCCCGGCTCGCGGCACGTCGCCTGGGCCAAGGCGCATGCCGAAGGCGGTGCCTACCCGTCGGGCACCGATGCTTCGAGGATGGGCCTGACCAATTGGCTGAAGCCGACTGACGCGGGCCACTGGGTAATGAACCCGGAGACTGGCATCGCGCGGCGCCCCCTCCCTAACCCTCCCCTCCCCGGGCTTGACCCGGGGATTGCGGGGGAGGGAAGGGTGGGGGTGTCGAACGAGCTCGAAACCTGTGCGGCCTGTCACTCGCGCCGCAAGGTGATCGCCGAGAACCCGGTGCCGGGCGAGCCCTACCTCGACGCCTATCTGCCGGCATTGCTCGAAGCCGGTCTCTATCACGTCGACGGGCTGATCGACGGCGAGGTCTACGAATACGGCTCGTTCCTGCAGAGCCGCATGCATGTCGCCGGGGTCACCTGCTCGAACTGTCACGACCCGCACAGCGCCAAGCTGCGCGTCACGGGCAATGCGCTCTGCGCGCAATGTCATCTGCCTGAAAAATTCGACGTGGCGGCGCACCATCATCACCGGCCCGGCGGCGCCGGTGCGCAGTGCGTCAACTGCCACATGCCGACGAAGAATTACATGATCGTCGATGCGCGGCGCGATCACAGCATCCGGGTGCCGCGCCCCGATTTGTCGGTATCGCTCGGCACGCCGAACGCCTGCGGCCAATGCCATGCCGATCGGCCTGCCCAGTGGGCCGCCGAAACGGTCGCCGGCTGGTTTCCCGCCGGGCGGCAGACCACCCCGCATTACGGCATCGCACTTCATGCCGGGCGGGTCGGTGCCGCCGACGCCGAGCAGCAGCTCGATCGGCTTATCCTCGATCAGAGCCAGCCGGCAATCGCCAGGGCGAGCGCCTTGCCGCTGCTCGCGCCTTACGCCTCTCCTGCCTCGGAGCCGGCGATCAAGGCGGCGATCCGCGATGCGGACTCGCTCGTCAGGGCGGCGGCGCCGCGCGCCTTGCCGGGCTCTCCACCGCCTCGATTCGTTGATGCTGCGGCACCGCTGCTTAGCGATCCGGTCCGCGCCGTGCGCATCGAGGCGGCGCAGGCATTGGCCGGAACCGACCTCTTGGCGCTGACGCCGGAGCAGCAGACCGCCTTCGTCAAGGCGACGGCGGAACTCGTCGCTGCCGAGATGGTCGATGCCGACCGGCCGGAGGCTCACCTCAATCTCGGCCTATTGGATCTGCCACGCCGGCAACTAACCGAGGCGGAGGGGGAATATCGCACGGCGTTGCGTCTCGACCCGAATTTCGTCCCGGCCCTCGTCAACCTCGCCGATCTCGACCGGGCACGCGGCATGGACGACGAGGGGGCGGAACTGCTGAGGAAGGCGCTGGCGATCGAGCCCGACAATGCCGATGTACGCTATGCCCTCGGCCTATACCTGGTCCGCAAGCACGATTATTCCGAAGCATTGGATCTGCTGCGCCGGGCCCATGAGCTGATGCCCGACAACGCGCGCTACGCCTATGTCTATGCCGTCGCACTGAATTCGAGCGGTGCGGCGGGAGAGTCGTTGGCACTTCTGGAAGAAGCGCACCAGCAGCATCCGGCCGATCGAAGCGTCTTGATGGCGCTCGTCTCGATCACGCGGGATAAGGGGGATTTTGCCGCGGCACTCCGCCACGCCCGCGAGCTGCTTACCCTCGATCCCGGCAACGCGCAATTGCAGGCCCTGGTGGCGGAGCTCGAAACAAAGGCGCGCCCGTAAATCGGGCGACCTTGAGTCGATCCAGATCGGGCACGGGGTGAGGCGACGTGCTCTAGGGCGTGTCGTCAATTGAGCCAGATTGTAGCGGCGGCGAGATGGACGGCGGCGAGGAAATTTCTCGCGGTTTTGTCGTAGCGGGTGGCGATAGCGCGGAACTGTTTGAGTTTGCAGAAGAAATTTTCGATCAAGTGTC
>DATEQL010000909.1:0-10275 GCA_035272665.1 Allostellaceae bacterium | reverse complement strand
GCAGCAACACCTCGGCGACCGCTTTCAGATCCGCCTCGGTATAAGCCGCACCCGAGGGGTTCGACGGCGAGTTCAGGATCAGCCATTTGGTGCGGGGCGTGATCGCTGCGTCGAGATCCTCGGGCCGCATTTTGAAGCCGTTGTTCTGCGGGCAAGCGACCGGGACAGGGGTCCCCTCGCAGAGCAGCACCATCTCCGGGTAGGACACCCAGAACGGCGCCGGGATGACGACCTCGTCCCCTGCGTTGATCGTGGCGACCAGCGCATTGTAGAGCACCTGCTTGCCGCCCGAGCCGATCGTAATCTGCGAGGTCTCGTAGTCGAGCCCATTCTCGCGCTCGAACTTGCCGCGAACGGCGCGCTTCATCTCGATCGACCCGTCGAACACGGTGTAGCGCGTCTCGCCGCGCCGCATCGCCGCGATCGCTGCCTCCTGGATATTCGCCGGCGTATCGAAATCGGGCTCGCCGACGGACAGGCTGATGATGTCGCGCCCGGCCGCCTTCAATTCCGTGGCGAGTGCGGTCATGGCCATTGTCGGCGATGGTTTGACGCGGGCGAGACGATCGGCGAGAAACGGCATGTGGGGCCCGAGGCTCTAGGGAGACAAACACCCGAGGCTACATGCGAAGCCGGCCGGTGTGAAGCCGGTAAGGGCGTGAGGGTGTGCCGTAGGAGTTAACCGCCGGCAACGTATCCTGCAGCGTGACTGGCCATCGTGCTTGACCTGCCGATCCCGATCTGTTGGTTTTTCTATGAGTGGCTACCAGGAGAGTAGAGACATGAACAAGTTCAGCTGCACCAGGTCTTTAGGGGAAGATATATTTTATGCGACGTTGATCGCCGAAAACGAACAACAAGCAAGAGAAATGGCGATCGATGAGACCAACAAGAAATGGTCGAGAAATGGCGGCCGCCCGAGAGAATGGAGCGTGCGGGTTCTGGAGTCGGGGGTCGACGGTCCCGCCCGCATCATCGATTGCGGCCACCGCGAGGCTTAAAATTGGTCATCTTGTCACGGCACCCGACTCATTCTGACAACCATAAAATCGCCTAATTCGTCAGTTAGGCTTGAGGTTGGTCGCGGCGGAATAGTAACGCCGGCTTACAACCCAGCCATTACACCTTTAAGGAGAGTTTTGCTGCTGATCTGCTGCAGGTGCAGCAAGACTAAATATTTCACTCAACCATATATTGCAGCCTGAGCGAGCTAAGTGGGCCAGACTGGCCCAGTTTCCCTCGCCGATATCGCGCAATCGCCTCGTTTATCCTATATACCACAGGAAGCGCTGCTTACCCGGTGGGCCGCATGAAATCGGCTGACGCCCTGGACTTGATAACGATGTTGCCGCTGATGGCCGCCGAGCGCCCGCAGAGCGATATCGGCAGGCCGTTCCGGCTTCGGTCCGAGTTTCAGCCGGCCGGCGACCAGCCGCAGGCGATCGAGGAATTGTGCGAGGGGTTGTCCGGCGGCGAGCGCGACCAGGTGCTGCTCGGCGTTACCGGCTCGGGCAAGACCTTTACGATGGCGCATGTCATCGAGCGCACCGGGCGCCCGGCGATCATCCTCGCCCCGAACAAGACCCTCGCCGCCCAGCTCTACGGCGAGATGAAGAGCTTCTTCCCGGAGAACGCTGTCGAATACTTCGTCTCCTATTACGACTATTACCAACCGGAGGCCTACGTCCCGCGCACCGATACCTATGTCGAAAAGGAATCCTCGCTCAACGAGCAGATCGACCGGATGCGCCACTCGGCGACGCGGGCGATCCTCGAACGGCGCGATGTCGTGGTCGTCGCCTCGGTCTCGTGCATCTATGGCATCGGCTCGGTCGAGACCTATTCGCAAATGACCCTGTCGCTCGCCAAGGGCGACCGGATCAATCGTACCCAGCTGCTCGCCCGTTTCATCGAATTGCAATACCGCCGCAACGATCACAATTTCTTCCGCGGCTCGTTCCGGGTGCGGGGCGACACGATCGAGCTGTTTCCGGCGCATTACGAAGACCGGGCCTGGCGCCTCTCGCTGTTCGGCGACGAGATCGAGGCGATCCACGAGATCGACCCGTTGACCGGCGAGAAGACCGCGGCCTTGCAATCGGTCAAGGTCTACCCCAACAGTCACTATGTCACGCCGCGCCCGACCCTGTTGCAGGCCATCGAGCAGATCAAGCGCGACCTGAAGATCCGTCTCGACGAACTCTTTGGCGAGGGCAAATTGCTCGAGGCGCAGCGGCTCGAGCAGCGCACCAATTACGACCTCGAAATGATCGAGGCGACCGGCAGCTGCGCCGGGATCGAGAACTATTCGCGCTATCTGACCGGCCGCAAGCCGGGTGAGCCGCCGCCGAACTTCTTCGAATACATGCCGCGCGACGCGCTCGTCTTCGTCGACGAATGCCATGTCACCGTGCCCCAGCTCGGCGGGATGTTCCGGGGTGACTGGATGCGCAAGTCGACCTTGGCCGAGTACGGTTTCCGGCTGCCGTCGTGCACCGACAACCGGCCGCTCAAATTCGAGGAATGGGACGCGATGCGCGGCCAGACGATCTTTGTCTCGGCCACTCCGGGACCTTGGGAGATGCAGCGGGCCGGTGGTGTCTTTGTCGAGCAGATCGTGCGTCCCACCGGCCTCGTCGACCCGCCCTGCATCGTCCGTCCGGTCGAGCACCAGGTCGACGATCTGATGGCGGAGTGCCGCGAGGAGGCGGCGCGCGGCCATCGCGTCATGGTCACCACCTTGACGAAGAAGATGGCAGAGGCGCTGACCGAATACCTGCACGAGGCCGGGCTGCGCGTGCGCTATCTGCATTCCGACGTCGACACGCTCGAGCGCATCGAGATCATCCGTGATTTGCGCCTCGGCGTGTTCGACGTGCTGATCGGGATCAACCTGCTGCGCGAGGGGCTCGACATCCCGGAATGCGCCCTTATGGCCGTGCTCGACGCCGACAAGGAGGGCTATCTGCGCTCGCGGACTTCTTTGATTCAGACGATCGGGCGGGCGGCTCGGCATATCGACGGCCGCGCGATCCTCTATGCCGACCGCATGACGGACAGTCTCAAAGCCGCGATCGACGAAACCAACCGCCGGCGGGAAAAGCAGGAGTCCTACAATATCGCCCATGGGATCACGCCCGAGAGCGTGCGCCACGGGATCGCCGATATCCTCGGGAGCGTCTATGAACGCGATCACGTAACATTCGGCCTGTCGGAGGGCGAAGCGGCGCACTACCAAGGGGCGGATCTGAAGGCCGTCATCGCCGACCTCGAAAAGCGCATGCACGAGGCTGCCGCGGATCTCGAATTCGAAGAGGCGGCGCGGCTGCGCGACGAGATCCGCCGGCTCGAGCAGGTCGATCTGGGCCTCCCCGTCGAGTCGGCGAGCAGGGCCGGTGCCGAGGTAATACGTCCGGACGGTCCGCGGGGCCGGTCGACGGCCGGACGCGCCGGTGTCTCGGCGCGCGACGTGGTTCGCGCGAAGATGCGGGCGCGAAAGGAGCGCCGTGCCCGCGGGTGAGCCCGAGCCGACCGATGCGCCCACCGGGGCGATCGCGGTTCCGCCGGTTCCCAAGGCGGCGTTAGTCACCGGCGGTGCACAGCGGATCGGCCGAACCCTCGCTCTCACTCTCGCCGAGGAAGGCTTTGCCGTCGCCGTGCACCACCACCGCTCGCGGGCGGCGGCCGACGGTCTGGTCGAGGCGATCCGCGACAAGGGTGGCACCGCTGTCGCACTCGCCGCCGATCTCGGCGATGAAAGCGCGGTAAAGATGTTGCTGCCGCTCGCCGAGCGAGCGCTGGGGCCGATCGGCTGCCTGATCAATAATGCCGCGGTCTTCGCCGACGACACGGTCGAAACCGTGACGCGAGAGAGTTGGGATTTGCACCTTGCGGTCAATCTCCGGGCGCCGTTTGTCCTGATCCAGGACCTCGCAGCCCGCCTTCCGGCCGGCGCCGGCGGCGCCGTTGTCAATATGTTGGACCAGCGAGTGTGGTCGCTTACGCCTTATTTCATGTCTTACACTTTGTCGAAGGCAGGATTGTGGACCCTGACCCAGACGATGGCTCTCGCCTTGGCGCCGCGCATCCGGGTGAACGGCATCGGGCCCGGTCCGGCATTGCCGAGCCCACGGCAGAGCCCGGAACAATTCGCCAGGCAATGCGCGGTGATGCCGCTGCGTCGCGGCACCAGCCCGCAAGAGATCGCCGAGGCGATGCGCTTCATTCTGTCGGCACCTGCAATGACCGGGCAGATGATTGCCCTCGACGGCGGGCAACATCTGGGATGGGCGCAACCGCAGCGGGCACCGGTCATCGAATAAACGACTCACGCAGCAGGTGAATCGGATGCCCCGTTGAAGACCCTGCTAACCCGAGGATTCGGCTCGACTCTTTTGCTGAGGATGGCTCTCGGCCACAATTTGTTCACAGGCGACGTGACAGTGACGCGACAAACCCTCAAACGATCTGCTCGCCGGTTCATCCGCGAAAAATTAACCATTTCAACAGAAAAGTTCGAGAAATCAGATAATTACAATTTTGCCTAAAATTTGACCAAAATGATCGAAGGCCGAGCCCGACTGCCCTAGGGTTCGCCGGGCCCAAGTTTTCAACAAAGTTATCCACCGATTTCGTGGATACATGGAATCGCGATGGCAACTCAACCGGTTGACGATCTGATGACGGGATCGATTGACGAAATTATGACGGAATCCAGTGTGGGCGGTTCCGCGCTGCGGCGCCGTGTGCGGCGGAGCAAGGCGCGGCCGATGGATCCGCGCCGGGCTCCAGGGGCCGTCGCCGGCTCCCCTCAGACGACGGAGGGAATGGACGAGCCGCGGGCATACGATCCCAGATTGGCGGACGCGCCGTTAGAAGGAATCGCCACCGGCATCGATGCGATCCGAAAGGCGTTAAGGACGATGCCGGCGCAGCCCGGGGTCTATCGCATGCTCGACCGCAAGGGGGACGGGCTCTATGTCGGCAAAGCGCGCAATCTGAAAAGTCGGGTGCAGAACTACGCTCATCCGGCCGGGCTGTCGAACCGGCTGCGGCGCATGGTCGCCGAGACCGCCGCCGTCGAGATCGTCGTGACCCACACCGAGGCGGAAGCGCTGCTGCTCGAATGTAACATGATCAAGCGGCTGATGCCCCGCTACAATGTACTGTTGCGGGATGACAAGTCGTTTCCATTCATCCATCTCACCGCCGATCATGATTTCCCGCAGCTCACCAAATACCGCGGCGCACGAACCAAGGACGGCAGCTATTTCGGCCCGTTCGCCTCGGCAGGTGCGGTGGGTCGCACCTTGGTGACCCTGCAAAAAGCGTTTCTGTTGCGATCCTGCAGCGACAGCATCTTTGCCGTTCGTACACGCCCCTGCCTGCTGCACCAAATCAAGCGCTGCAGCGCTCCTTGCGTGGGCCGCATCAACCGTGAAGATTACGCGGCGCTGATCGAGCAAGCCCGCGTGTTCCTTTCTGGTCGAAGCGACGACGTGCAGCAACGATTGGCCGCGGAGATGCAGGCCGCCGCAGAAGTTCTGGATTTCGAGGCGGCGGCGCTGATCCGGGACCGGATCCGCGCTTTGTCGCTGGTGCAAGGGCATCAAGAGATCCACGTCGCCGGCGTCGTCGATGCCGACCTGATCGCCGCGCATCAGGCAGGGGGACAGACCTGTGTTCAGGTCTTCTTCTTTCGCGGCGGACAAAATTGGGGCAACCGCGCCTATTTTCCGAGCCACGACCGCCAGCTTTCGGTCGAGGAAGTGCTGACCTCGTTCGTCGGTCAGTTCTACGACAACCGCGCGAAACCACCTCTTGTTTTATTGAGCCACCGGTTGATCGAACAGGAACTCGTCGAAGAAGCTCTATCGCTGCGCGGCGAGCGCGTCACCCTTGCGGTTCCGCAGCGCGGCGACAAGAAGAAGCTCGTCGGTCGCATTCTCGCAACGGCGCGTGAGGCGCTCGGGCGGAGGCTCGCCGAAAGTGCATCGCAGCGCCAACTGCTCGACGGGGTCGCTGCCGCCTTCGGACACGACAGTCCGCTAAACCGCATCGAGGTCTACGACAACAGCCACATCCAGGGCACAAATGCGGTCGGCGCGATGATCGTCGCGGGCCCGGACGGGCTCATCAAGAATGCCTATCGAATATTCACGATCCGCGGCGTCACCCCGGCGCAGGTTCCCACCCAACCCTCTATCGCTGACGGCGATTTTGAGAGCGTTGCGGGCGGTGACGATTACGCGATGATGCGCGAGGTGCTGCAGCGCCGCTTTGCCCGGGCGCTTAAGGAGGATCCCGAACGCGACCGGGGCACCTGGCCCGATCTCGTGCTGATCGACGGCGGCCAGGGACAGCTCAACATTGCGCAAGGCGTGTTTGAGGACCTCGGGATCGACGACATCGCGGTCGCCGCAATCGCCAAGGGGCCCGATCGCAACGCCGGGCGCGAGCGCTTCTTTTTGCCCGGCCGAGCACCATTCTCGCTCGACCCGCGGGACCCCATCCTCTATTTCTTGCAGCGCCTGCGGGACGAGGCGCATCGCTTCGCGATCGGTACGCACCGCGCCAAGCGGACAAAGGCGCTCGCGCGCTCGCCGCTCGATGAGATCGCCGGAATCGGGGCGCGGCGCAAGCAGGCGCTTTTGCACCATTTCGGCTCGGCGCGAGCGGTCGCCCGCGCCGGTCTCGGCGAGCTCGAGCGGGTCGCCGGCATCAGCAAAACCGTTGCGAAAAACGTTTATGATCATTTCCATGACGAGGGGTAAGATCCTCCTCAGCCTCCCTCGTCCGTATCCCCGTCAGGAGTGATGCGTGCCGCTCACCAGCCTTCCCAACCTGCTGACCTTGTCGCGCATCCTGGTAATACCGGTCGTGATCGGGAGTTTCTATATGCCGGGCGACTATGCCCGCTGGTTCGCCTGCGCACTGTTCTCAGCGGCGGCGGTGACCGATTGGCTCGACGGGCATATGGCGCGGCGTTGGCAGCAACAGTCGGAAATCGGCCGTTTTCTGGACCCGATTGCCGACAAGCTGCTGGTCTCGGCGACGCTGTTCATGCTGACCACATTCGGGCGGCTTTCGGCAGAGGCGGTGCTGCCCGCATTGGTGATCCTGTGCCGCGAAATCCTGGTGTCAGGACTGCGCGAGTACCTCGCGGGTCTGCGCGTCGGCATGCCGGTCTCGCGGCTCGCCAAATGGAAGACGGTGATCCAGATGGTCGCGATCGGCGTGCTGATCGTCGGCAATGCGGGCCCCGGATTTCTACCGGTCGCGGCGATTGGCGAGACGCTGCTGTGGATTGCAGCGTTGCTGACATTGGTGACCGGTTATGACTATTTGCAGGCCGGCTTCCGGCACATGGCTCGCCCTCCCAAGCCCACTCGATCGACCGCCGCAAATCGCGCCGTCTAGCCGAGCGGTACGTTGCGGCGGCCATCGACAGCTCCCAAGTGAGGGCGCAAGGATGGGCAGCGATGCGGATCTTCGGTCTCGCCGGTTGGAGCGGAAGCGGCAAGACGACACTGATGACGGCGCTAATCCCCGAGTTCGTGTCCCGCGGCATCACCGTGTCGACGCTCAAACACGCACATCACGCCTTCGACGTCGATCAACCGGGCAAGGATTCCTGGCGGCACCGCCAGGCGGGGGCGCAGGAGGTGATGGTTTCCTCGCCAAATCGCTGGGCGTTGATGCATGAGCTGCGCGGCGCGCCCGAACCTTCGTTCGAGGAACTGGTGCGGCGAATGAGCCCGGTCGACCTCCTGCTCGTCGAGGGCTTCAAGCGGTATCCCCAACCGAAGATCGAAATCTATCGCCCCTCGCTCGGAAAACCTCTCCTGCATCCTGAGGATCCGTCGGTCGTCGCGATCGCTTCCGACGAAGCGCTGCCCGGACTTCCGCTGCCGTGGCTGCCGCTTTCCGATGCGGGTGCGATCGCCGACTTTATCCTCGCTCACGACGAGTGTGAACGATGGCCCAGCTGAGCGACGATTGCTTTGCCTTCGGCGGCAACTTGCTGACCGTCATGGCGGCGCTCGCCGAAATCGAAGCGCGCGTCACACCGGTCGTCGAGACTGAAACGGTGCCGTTGCCGGCGGCCGCCGGCCGGATTCTCGCGCGCGACCTCATCGCGACGATGAACCTCCCGCCCCACGCCAACAGCGCGGTCGATGGCTACGCCGTCGCACACGCCGATCTGATGCCCGATCGCGAAACTGTTCTTCCGGTCACCGGAAGGGCTGCCGCCGGCCACCCGCTCGACCGTCCCGCCCGTCGCGGCGAGGCGATCCGGATCTTCACCGGCGCGCCGATGCCCGATGGCGCCGACACCGTGATGATGCAGGAAGATTGCGCCGTCGAGGATGGTCTGGTCCGGCTCAAGCCCGGGATCAGAAAGGGAGCGAACCGCCGTCACGCCGGGGAAGATATTGCCGAGGGCGAGATCGCGCTTTCTGCCGGGCAACGCCTGCGTGCGCCTGATCTCGGCCTCGCCGCCGCCCTCGGCCAGCGCGAGCTGTGCGTCTTTCGCCCGTTGCGCGTGGCGCTGCTGTCGACCGGGGACGAGGTCCGCGATCCGGGCGCGGCACTGCCTCCGGGTGCGATCTATGATGCCAACCGTTTTATGCTCGCGGCGCTGCTCACTGGTCTTGGTTGTGTGGTCAGCGATTTCGGCATCCGCCCCGATCGCGAAGCGGCGCTCGCCGATACGCTTGCTGCAGCCAGCGCCGAGCACGACCTGATCGTCACCTCGGGCGGTGTTTCGACCGGCGAGGAGGACCACGTCAAATCGGCCGTCGAACGGCTCGGCTCTCTGCACTTCTGGCGGCTCGCGATCAAGCCGGGGCGACCGGTGGCGCTCGGACAGGTTGGCAATGTGCCGCTGATCGGGCTTCCCGGCAACCCCGTCGCTGTGATCGTCACCTTCGTAGTCCTGGCCCGGGCGCTGATTTTGAAGCTTGCCGGAGCGGCGCCGTCGCGTCCGCGGGTATTTCCTGTCCGCGCCGGTTTTGCCTATCGCAAAAAGCCGGGGCGACGCGAGTATCTGCGGGCGAGCCTAAAGCGCGACGGCGATGCGGTTGTCGCCGTCAAATATGCCAGAGACGGCGCGGGAATCCTTTCCTCGATCGTGCGGTCGGACGGGCTGGTCATCCTCGACGAGGCGTCGAGCGAGCTCGCAGCCGGCAGCATGGTTGAATTTCTTCCTTTCTCCGAGGTGATCGGGTGAAGCTGCTCTATTTCGCCTGGTTGCGGGCGCGCGTCGGCTGCGCCGAGGAAGAAGTCGCGCTGCCGCCTCAGGTCCAGGACGTGGCGGGGCTGCTCGATTGGTTGCAATCGCGCGGCGGCCGCTATGCCGAGGCGTTGCGAGATCTTTCGGTCGTCCGGGTTGCGGTCAACCAGGATTATGTCGGACGGGAACATCCTCTGCGGGAGAGCGACGAGGTCGCCATCTTTCCGCCGGTCACCGGAGGCTGATCGATGATCCGGGTGCAGCGCGAGGATTTCGATGTCGGCCTCGAGCTCGAGCGTCTAACCGCCGGCACTTACCGGATAGGCGGAGTCGCGAGCTTTATCGGCCTGGTTCGTGATATGGGCGGCAGCCACCGCATCTCCGCGCTGACCCTCGAGCACTATCCTGGCATGACCGAGAGAAAGCTCGCTGAAATCGAGACCGAGGCGCATCGTCGCTGGCCGCTCGACGCCATACTCGTGATCCATCGGTACGGCAGGCTCGAACCCGGTGACCGCATCGTCCTCGTCGCCACCGCCTCGCCGCACCGCGAAGCGGCGCTCGCCGCCTGCCACTTTTTGATCGACTGGCTGAAGACCGACGCCCCGTTCTGGAAGAGCGAGGAGACCCCGGCCGGCGAGCGCTGGGTCGAAGCCCGCGCCGAGGACGACACCGCGCGGGAGCGCTGGGCGCCGCCACCCTAAGCCTTAGGGGTCCGCCGGGTAGCGCCGCCCCCTCCCTTTCCCTGCCGCTCCGGGAAACTCAGGAAATTTTTTTCGGGACTTACCCTGAACCAAAAGTCGTTTCGAGGTCGGCCACGGCAAAAGCCGTCAACTGTTTTTGCGATAGAACTAGGATTTCAGGCGCGAGACCTTCAATTTCTCTGCCATCAGCACCAAATCGGCCAACGATGTGGCCTCCATTTTTCGCATCACGTTGCCGCGATGAACCTTCACCGTGATTTGGCTGATGCTCATCTCGAAGGCGATCTGCTTGTTCACGCGGCCCGTTACCACGAGAGCCATCACCTCGCGCTCGCG